>JBDKUO010000012.1 GCA_039679645.1 Armatimonadota bacterium | reverse complement strand
GCTGGCATGATTGTGGCTCGCCTCCTTTATTTTCTCACAAAAATGAATTCGGCGTTGACCGTCCATTTTCATGCCAGCAGCCTCATCTTTTACCTATTAAAATTCCGTAGATTTGACACGCACCCTGCTCATAGATACCTTATTCTGCTCACTGCGCCAGCTACTGCAAAAATCAGCGCAATCAGCGGAATCGGAACCGGTAATACAATATCGATTATTACACTCAAAATGCCAAACGGCGGATGAACATTCGTCGAAGCCATTTGAATGGCGGCCATAAGCAACCTGCCGCCGAGTGCGCCTGCTACCATAGAGGCGCCTGTAATGATCTCCATAACTCTGCCTCGCCTGCGTCCGCTGGCTCTTAGGACCAGTTCGCCTGCAAAGCCTCCAAATGCGAACGCCAGGAAGATCATAAAATATCCGCCAAACTCGACTGCCCAACCCATAATAATTCCCATCATCAACCCGACAGATGATGCGGCGGCAATCTGAGATGGTGTCGGTCTAAACAAACTTCCTTGGCTTTGAGATGCGCAGCTCGGGCACTTCATGCCGACCGGCGTCTGAACCATGCACTTCGGGCAGATAAAAGTATCGCAAGACGAACACCGCAGATTAGTCTCCACCTTTGGATGCCTTGCGCAAGTTGTTGGTGTGTCAGATTCATTCATTGTGAATTGAGTATATCAGCGCACATTCTCAGGGTCAAGACACATTGCGAATATCGGCTCTGACTGCTAGAATATTGAAACTACAATAGCAGAGGTTATGACGTTGTCCGATCGTCCTTCGTTCGATCAAGTTTATATGGATGTGGTGGAGACCATCGCGCGGCGTTCGACATGCCTTAGAAAGCACGTCGGGGCGGTAATCACAATCGACCACAGAATACTCTCGCACGGTTACAACGGTGTTCCCAGTGGGCATGAGCACTGCTGCGATACAGGCGTGTGCCTTAAGGACAAGGCCGGAACGGAAGAGTTCAAAGTATGCGTGCACGCAGAGCAAAATGCCATATGCCAATGCGCCAAACGAGGGCTTGCGCTTGAAGGCGCAACGCTTTATGTCAATGCCGATATATGCATCACTTGCGCAAAGTTGATGATATCATCCGGCATTGCCAGGTGCGTGGTAAAGCGCGACCACAAAGGCGGATCGAACGGTATTCAACTGCTTGAAAAGTGCGGAGTAGTCGTGGTGGAGTGGCCGAATAATGCCGGTTAAGGCTGCAATATTCGATATTGGCGCTACTCTGGTCACAGGTCCGCCTGTCGCCCCTAATAAGGTCATCGCCAGACTTATCGAAGGAGCCACTGCAGCGCAGGTCAGTTCGATCATAATGACAACTGACCTTAGGTCAGCCGATCAGGTATGTGATGCGCTAAAGCATAAATTCGGACAACTAAGCGATCATGCCGTCACGGGAATTCATGAATTGTGGCAATCGCAGGCAACCGCGGCACAGGCGCTTGAAGGAGCAAAAGAGACTGTGCTTGCCCTTAAGGATCGAGGGTATATGATAGGGCTGCTCTCGGATATCTGGAACCCGTATTATGAAAGCGTCACAAAGGCGATGCCGGAAGTGGTAAGTGCATCCGATGCGATAGTGCTGAGCTGCCTGTCCGGTTCACGCAAACCGGCTAAAGACAACTTTGAGCTTGTAGTAAAAAAACTTGGCGTGGAACCGTGCGAGTGCGTGATGATAGGCGATACGTACACTCACGATATTCAGCCCGCGCTTGAGATGGGCATGCGGGCTATATGGGTGCTTGCCAGGCCTGACCGCGAGGCGCAGTCTTTAATTCGGATTTTGAACGGCGAATGCCCCGCGCCGACTGCCACCACCGCGAATATTTCGCAGGTTGCATCGGTGGCACTAAATATATAAGGTGGAACGCTGTATGTCCCGCAGCTTCGGCCCCTACGGAACCGAAGCAACTAAATGCTGTTTGACATAGGCAAATAATCAATACGAAATATTCAATATCAAGATTACTAAGCAGCGCCCTCACCCTAACCCTCTCCCCCAGGAGAGGGAATGGAGTGCAAGTCGCTGCTGGATAATGCGTCCAATCTTTGGTAATGCTGCCGAACACAGACAAATAATCAATACAAAATACTCAATATCAAATCAGATGCCCTCTCCCTCAGGAGGGAGTAGGATCGCTGAAAACATATTACTTCATATTTTCGAGGAGAAAATCAAATGGATATTGTAAGAGTCGAGCATCATGGCATGGATGAGCTTCTGGCGAATATGCGCAGAGTGAGTATGCTCACGCACACGGATGACCTGCCATACGAACATGCAGAGATCACCACGCCGATCCTGCACACGAATGAAATCGCGCCCGCGCAGCGTTATGTGCTCACATGCGAGATTATGAAGGTCCGTGATCTGCGATGGGCTCTGCGCGAACATGGTGTCGATCTGTTCAAGCTGGATGGGTACGCAACGATCTGGCTCAAGGACTACGACGATCCGATTGACGTTCTTCCGCCCGTTATAGAGGAATCACACGAGGCCGACGGCAGCACTGTGAAGATACTCAACGACGGCATGCACCGCGTGTATCTGGCACGGATGGAGCGCACGCCGGTCCAGGTTGTATATGCAAAGAACGTGCCGCCTAAGTACCCATATTATGCATTTCCGCTGGTGAACGGCTGGAACGACGTCGAGATCGTGCAGGACCTGCCCGAGGGATATATTAAGAAGTGGCACCGTATAAAGAATTACAAGTCGCTCTACAGGGACTTCAACACTGGTTTCCAGAATGTCGGCGGACCGAGAGGCCATTTTACAAATGCAGCAAAATGATGCGCAAGACGGCGAGATGAGCTTTATCCCCCTGCACTTTGGCAGCAAGCTGAAAGTGGTGAACCCGAGGGGACGCGTCGGGATAATTACTCTTTGGAGCAAGATAGAGTTTGTCGAGCAAACTTTAACAAACCTTAACATCGATCTCGCTCCAGAGACCTCTAAAATCGCCGTAATGGGCAATCTCTTCGGTAATGGAATTCCACACCTGCTCAGAAACCTGCTCTATAACCCGCAGATAAGATATCTCATTATCTGTGGCGCAAACAAATCGGAGTCTGCGCAGGACCTGATGGCTTTCTTCCAGAATGGATTGGAAAAGTCGATCAGCCTGGGCGAGACCGTCACCCGAATCAAGGGCAGGACCCGAATTATAGATGATCTTGTCTCACTCGAAAACTTCGAGGTGACACCGAGAATCGTCTATGTCGGCGACTTGCGAGGTCAAGATTCTCGCGATAACTTATGCAGAGTGATACATGCATTCAGCCCGGGTGAAGCGGTTATTGGTAATCGGATAGAAGTCGAGCTGCCTGAAGTGGAGGTCGGCAACTACCCCAGCCTGCCGCAAAACCACAATATCGTAAAGGACACACCTCTTGAGGCCTGGCGCGAACTGATATTCAGGCTGGTGCGGTTCGGACATCTAGCGCATCTGCGCAAAGGTGACAGGCAGGAACTTCAAAATGTCCGGGTGGTCGTAAGATATCCTCAGGAAGACGGCGAGGAGAATCTAAGCAAGTATAACTTCTCTAGATCAGAACTTATACATTATCAGCACGACATGCTCCTGGGTCCCCTGCCCGATGAACATTCATATACATATGGAAACCGGATTCGGGAGTATTTCGGGTTCGACTCTCTAAAAAAGTTTGCCCAGCGGCTGAAGGCAAATCCTCAGGACAGGGACTGCTATCTGGCGCTATGGGACAGCCATCATGATATAGATGCGGACGACTCGCCGTGCATGGTGTCGCTCTTTTTCAGGGTATTTGACGATCAGTTAACCCTCACCGCAACATATCGCACGCACAACGCTCTCGACGCATGGATCAAGAACGTCTACGGTCTGATGAAGGCTCAACGGATCGTATCGGAGGAGACCGGTATTCCGGTCGGGCCGCTCACTGTCATCAGCCACTCGATAAGCGTGGACCCGTCAAAGTATGATGCCGCGATGCGTGTAGCAAACTCTAAGGGGTTCTCGCTGGATATGGACGCAAACGGCCAGTTTATGGTGAGCGTGGAGGACGGTCAGATTGTGGTCCGGCACATGGACGATAACGGCGTGCTCCTCCATGAATATCGCTCGGCAAAGGCTGAGAGGATTCAGCATGAGATCAACCGCGACTGCGCAATATCGGATATAAATCACGCAATGTATATAGGCCGTCAGCTAGCGAAGGCCGAAATGTGCCTCAGGACAGGCGAAAAATACGAGGAATCCTGATGGCTCTAGATGACCTCAAAAGCCGGATAGAGGCGCTAAATAGACGACCTATGAAAAATACTCTGCCAACACTGGAAAAGGAAGAGCCGAAGATGCCCCCCGCTATCCGGACATTGACCACATCCTTTGAAAGTGCTCAGAATGCTGAGAGAACGGTTAAGACTCGACAAACCGATAAGGTAGTGCTGGAAGATGTGATCGAAGGAGTCGTGAAACAAGCTCCATCGGGGCCGGGTTATTATCTGATAGAAAAGCCCGCAGTTGAGCTGGAAGCAAGCGCGGATGTGATGTATCGAAGGTTTGTCCGGCTGACAGGGTATCCTGACGGCGAGGCTGTCGAAAGGCTGGCTCGCGCGTGCAAATCTGAGAAAATACCTCCCGAAGAGATTATCTTCCTTGACCTCGAGACCACGGGGCTGAGTATGACGCCCGTCTTCCTGATCGGGACTATGGAATGCACTCCTGACGGGCTGAGCTTTAAGCAATACTTCGCACGCGATTACGATGAAGAGGCAAGCATAGTATCAGCGTTTGCCCGGAGACTTAAAGACGTGCGGCTGGTTGTGACATTTAACGGCAAGTGCTTCGATATGCCGTTTTTAGTGAACAGGGCAAATGCGAACGACTTGGAACTGCCAGTGCCTGAGTTTCATCTCGATCTGCTGTATGAATCCAGACGCATATATAAGCGCGACCTGCCCAATTGCAGGCTGCAAACTCTTGAACAAATGGTGTGCGGACGGTCCCGTGAGGACGATATACCCAGTGCGGAGATACCCAAGGCCTATAACGACTTCGTGCGCACGGGTGATGCATCCAAGATAGCTCAAATACTAACCCACAACCTCCACGACCTGCTGACTATGGCCGATCTTATGCACAGGATGTGGTACAGGGACTGACATGGCAAATGACAGCGTTGAACAACTGGACAGGTTTTACTCGTCTGCTCTGGGATGCGCACCCGAGGCTCTCAATTCGGGCCGGCTGGTAGTCGTCGAATGCGAACAGATTACAGGGATTAGATTCGCAAAAGGCTCTCCGCTTGCACTCTTCTCTATAGGTAAAGGGACCGGAGCGGTGGTATCCGTAATGCCCGATCTCTACGAAGCAACCACAAATGCACTGGCCAGCGCTGATACACTCGATGGTAATGCGTGTCGGACGCTTGAGTCGGTGTTGACGCCGATCATAAAACCTCAGTTCTGGTTCGAGGGATGCAGGCTCTACTGCGACAGCGAATCCTTTATCGACCTGGCAAAAGGCGATGTGCGCGATGTGACCAATATGGACGAGACTGCCGCCGGAATTCACGCCCGGTGGGGCGGAAGGGTCTTTGGGCTGATCGCGGACGGAAAGGTAGTCTCATGGGCTGGGGTAAAGCCGCTGTCGGACGTCGGTTGGGACCTTACGATCCAGACTCTGCCTGAATATCGGGGCATGGGATATGCTAAGAGCGCCGTCTCCTCTGCTGTGAGATACATCCTCGATAACGGTAAAATCGCGACATGGGGAACGGACCGCACCAATATCGCATCACTTCGCACTGCGCATTCCGTCGGTTTTCAGGATTATGGACTCGACTTCGGGTGCGTTTATTCTATCAGCAGCTAGCGTCAGGATTGACGGCTGCTCCAAACAACAAAACCCCACAGGCATTCAATTTTCACCATTTCACTTGCCATATGCCGTCAACTTTGACATTATGACATTCCGGCACATAAATGTGATATCATTAGTTGAGTATTATAAGAGAGGTGCTCGGACTGATGGCCAAATGTCTCGTATTGTTATCGCTCCTTTTCATTTGTGTGACAGCTCTTGCCGCAGATCAACCTGCTACTGTAAACGAATGGCTCGATCGCGCAGGACAGGCGGAAGACCGCGGCGACTTTGGCGCAGCATTTGCCGCATATTCAGCAGCGCTTTCACTTCGACCTGATGATGCAATACTAAATCTTAAAGCAGGCGAGTGCCTGATATTTGCCGGTCGGAATGCGGAAGCGGCAAAACTATTATTGCGGGCTTTCGATCAGTTACAAGCAAACCCTAAAACCCCCAACGATCTCAAAAAATATGCCTGCTCGATGCTGATGGGGCGTATGCTTGATGAGTGGTACGGAGACGGTAGAATATACCCAATCCCTTTAGCCACCCTGCCAAAAACCGAACAGATAAGGATCATCCAAGCAGTTCCCAAAGAATGGCTTTTTACCGACAGGGCGCAGGAAGCATTCTTTCGGATGAGCATGGGTGAAACCCAGACAGGAACGGCTTTGCTCAAGCAAGCTGTTATGGCTGGTGGTTGGGAGAAAGTGGAGTGCCCGATATTTGCTCGAGTTTTGAAACCCGACCAGCGTCAAGCGCTGCTCAAAGCATGGCTTGCTGATGCAAAAAAAACAAACAATAGTTATCTATGGCTGGCGGTGCTCGACTCGTATTGGCAAGCGCAATTGATCCCGGAGTTCGAGAAAAACTTTCCATCCGCACTTGCAGCATTGAAGAAACAGCCCACATCTCTAAAGGCACTGTATTCCCTATGCAGTCGGATGCGCTGGCAAAAAGGAATTCAAGAAATAAAGCCCCTATTGCCATTTGAAACTCAGCCGCAGAACGCAGACCAGACTCTGGAAGCATTGAATAATGCTCTTACTGCAAAAGATAGAGCACGAGTCATGGAGTTGATTCTCAAAATGGCGGCTGACTTTCCTGATGAGTTTTACAGAGTATATGAGCCAAAGTGCTTGCGGCTCATACTTGCGTCAGGGTGGAGCGACCTGGTCGAGAAAGTAATGCAGAAGGATCTGATCCGGTTCATGCCGCAGGACTCAAAAAACATGCTCCTTGGTGACTCAGCATATAATGTTGCGGATTTCGATCACTGGATGCGTCTGTTTATATCAGACAATCGAGATAGAGCACTGGACAATCTATTCGCTGCAGCACAATCAATTACGGATGCGGAACGTGGTATCTGGATGCTTGAACAGGGCATGCGCATATTTCCGAAAGACATCACTATAAAGACGCAACTGGGCGCAAAGCTGTTTGAGTCAGGTTATCTGGAGCGGGCAATTGCAGTCGCGCAAGAGACATTGTGGGAGAAGAACGCAAACGGCGAAGACTGTGCGGAAGACATCAACACCCTTTGGAATGCATCTAAGAAACTTGAGCGAACCGGGCAGGTGTTCGACACCGTTTGGAATGAAAGAGACAAGCTTGCCCTTGGAACTTGTGTGGTTATCGCAAACTGCTGGTATGCTAACAAACAGCCCGAACAGGCAGCAAAATGGTGTGAATACGCTGTTGCAAAATCTGAATCGAAAGGCTGGTCTTCAGATGCCGCAATTCAGGCTGAGGCATATCGACTGCAATCGAATGATCCATTTTCATCTCAAGCGCTTGAACTCAATGCCCGCACAAAAAGGACAGCCGGACTATACACGCCTGAAACCTATGAATTGCGCTTAAGATACCTTATAGATACCAACAAAACTGACGACGTAGCTAAAATATATTCTGAAGCAAAGAAGCTGTATCCTGAGATTAGTTTTACGGATGTCGTAAACAAGCTCCAGTTATTTATAGCTATGGATTGGAATGAGGAGGTAAAGCGCCTCTCCGACCAATTGCTCACCTTATCGCAGCCGGTATCCTCTGACCCATTCTGGAATACTATGACAAGACTGGCATATGCTTTGGTCAAAGCTAGCCGCGCAGATGAGGCTTCGGCTTTGGCGCCAAAGGTTTTGCCTACCCGCCCTGATTGGCAAAAAGGCCTGCCGCTTGCGGTCGATCTATTCTCAAAGCGTTTTGACTGCCTGCTTCCATTTGTGGAATGGTCAAGGTCGGTATCTAACAGCAAACCGGATAGCTGGGAAGAATCGCCCAATCGCCTCGACTTCGCGCATGCGATAGCAACGGCAGGAGATCCTTCACTTGCCTGCGCATTCAGCATCACCAGACTATTCTTTATTCCAATCGGCGCGGGGTGGAATGGAATTTACTCTCCGATATCGGATGATGAAGATATTTACTCGTGGAGGAGTATGTCCTCTGCTGATAAGAGTTCGCAGCTGTCGCTATTATCAGGTATCAGGCTCAATACTGAGATTCTAGCCTCTTGCCTTTCAGTGCAGCAGAAAGATGAATCGTGGTACAAGTTTATGGTCGACTTAATGCTGACGCAAAAATCGGCGGCAGGTTTGGTTGAAAGCATTCACTTGACCGCTGATGGTTCCACAGGTGAATCCGACGCACAAAGACATACCAAAATCGCGCAAATGCTCGATATGCTGGCACAGGCAAAGGACTGGGACGGAGTCGGATGGTTTTATATAAAGAGCTACACGAAGACACTCACAGACAACGGTTTTCGTGACGAGGCAGTACGAATGCTGCAACTGCTGCTTCCACATGCGCCTGAAGACAGAAAAATCAGGCTGCAGGACTCCTTGAGTAAGCTGACCGGTGAGAATCCGCCGCCCGTCCGGAGCGCCGCCGAAAAAACATCCGCCCAGTGGATTAAGGAAGCTGATTCATATGCAAGCATAGATAATAAGGTCGAGGCAAGCAGGGCTTATATGAAGGCGCTCGACACCGCACAATCCGGCCGAGAGCGTCTGGGGATCATAAACCGTCTATCCAGTGTCGACCCGGCTGCCGCTATCGAGCAGGTCGAGAAAAATATGTCATCCTTTACAGTCGTGGACCCGAAATCCGGTGAATATTCGGATGTTTATAATGTATCTGGCATACTTACAAACATAGCTAGAACCAATAACGACCTGGCTCCAAAAATACTGCCTCTACTGAATAGACTGGCTGACATTTCGCCGGAGGTCAAAACGCGGACCACAATGTACCACGCAATGGTGTGCCTATTTGCAGGCAATATCATTACCGGCAAGAAAGAATTGATCGATCTACAAAATGGAGATGTCGGTCCGTTGATCACGATTTTTCATGTCGTTTTGGACATGAAAGTGCCGGATGATGCTCGCAGGCAAGTGATGGAGGAACTGAAGAAATACATTGCGGAAAAGCAAGTTGGAATGAGCATCATCGTTTGGGCAATGTGGCGAGGTCTGGTGTTTGGCACAGGACTTGATGCTGTAAAAGTGAAATGCTCGTCAGAAACCATATCGGAGTTCTCGGATTTTCTAAACGGCTACTTGGATCAATCGAATGCCGCGATATCTGAGAAATTTCTTGAGATAGCAGTGCAGTGGACATGCCATCTGAGCTGGTATGACGAGGACTGCGCAATGGTATGGGTGCCGTTAGTAGAAAAAGCATATCATAAGGCGGCACAACCACCGGCGGATCCCGCGGCTTTGGCAGATATGCTTCGAAAGCAGGTTGATGGCTATTACAGATCCGATAAGTGGCCTGATCGGCCAAGTCTTAAGAGATTGGCTGCGTTGATAGATTCACTAAAAGGAGAGAAAAAATGATATTCAGAAGTCTTGCATTGCTTTTGACATCGGTTTTCGCGCTTACGGGGGCGGCATATCCGCAGGATCAACAAAAACTCCAACTGCCGTTGACATTCCGGGTGACAGGCCAGGCAGAATCCATGCCCGAGGTTATAATACTGCACTTCACGATTGTGGGGGACGGCGAGTCGCTTGCAAAAGCACAGGAGCAGTTGGAACAGACGGAACAGACTGTTGTCAAAGCAATTGAAAACTGCGGCGTCAAACGTGATCAGCTAATAACGGATCGATTCAGCATAAAACCGCTCCAGCCGAACCTGGGTTATTCTTCGCAGGTTAATCCTACAAGCATTCCCGCGCTGGGTTACAGGGCGCAGCGCGCCTACAGCATCTCGCAATCGGCAAACACGCAGTCGATGGAAAAACTGATCCAAATCGCCGACGTGGCGCTTCAGAATGGGGCCCGGCCGACAGTCATGTCGGATGAAATGAGTGGGGGCGAAAGCTATGGTGACCGCCAGTCAGGTATCCTACTGGAGTTCACTGTGCGCGACCCGGACACCCTGCTCAAGAAAGCGATAGCCGATGCAGTGACTCGGGCATACGGACTGGCGGAGGAAGCAAGTAAGCAAATGGCTAAGCGCTCTCTTCATATGGTGGCATTTCAGCTTTTTAATAGCAGCTCTAGATCGCAGAATTGGAATGGGTTTTCGGCTTCAGATGACAGCCGGGCAGCTACATATACATGGCAGCCCATAACAATGACAATTGACGCCGAAGTAGGGTTTATCTGTGAATAGGCGATTGACTGTGTGGTTTATAAGATCTGCCTGGCAAGAATGAACTATCACTCATTGCTGTCAGGTATTGATCCTGTAAGTGCGGGTCATTTTAACGCTGCGAGCAGTGCCGTCCTGAACAGCGGGCTTGTATTTGAGCCTGGAGGTCGCGCTTATAACCGCCTTGTCGAGCGCTCTATTGCCTGATGACTGGATTACGCTTACATCGGATACGGAGCCCTCGTTCGTGACCGTATACTCAACCTTTACAGTCAGACTCAGACCCTCTTCCACCGAAGCTGGGACCGAAACGCCGGCGTCTCTGGTGAGGACCGGGTTCGCCTGATCTGCCAGGCGCGATTTATACTCTGGAGCCTTGCAGTGGGTGCATGTTCGACTTGGCTGTTCGCCCTCGATAAAGCTACGAGCGCTGGTCGACCTGCAGTATTCGCCTGCAAGCATGCCGGACTGGTCGCATATACGCACGCTGACAGTGCGCGGGACAGGTACGGGAGCAGGTTCCCTGCCGGGGCCATCGGATGCATTTTTTACAGGGTCGGGACGACCCTCCCCTGCTCCACTGCCTGAACCTTTGCCCTTGCCATCATCACTGCCGGGAACCCAGCCGACCGGTGTGCGACCACCGCCCCAGTTGCCACCCAGATCGCCGTTAGCGCTGGTCGACCCGATATTTAATTTGCCGCCGGGGTTGCCCGGCATCTGATGACCCGATCCGCGCGGTGCGCCGGGAACTGAAATCGGCTGTCTGATCAATTGGCGTGGTGATGCGTTATAGATAGGTGTGGTCATTTCAGGATCAGGCTGAGCTTGTCTATCGAGCTGACTGGCAATCGGTTCTGACCTAGACGTTTCGACGGGCTTTGGCTTAGTTGCCTCGGAAGGATCGCCCACGAAGTCCACCTTGATGAACTTTGGAGCCAGCACTGCTGCTGACGCGGTATTGAGCCTGGCAGCGGACGAGTGCCCGACCACGCCTACAACCAGTATATGAGCCGCGATAGATGCGGCGATTGCATATGTTAATACTTTATCTTTCATATGAGTAAAGGTCAACTATTGGCCCTCCAGGTAGGATACCTGGAGGGATGTAAATCTTTCATACAAGTTATGAGTTGGTTACGGGTTTAGGTTCGGTGGCAATGGTCAGATATTTGGCTCCAGCGCGCTTGGCCTCATCGGCAAGCTGGATACCTTTCTCCCAATTCTGCGCTTTGTCGCAGTTTATAACCACGACCGCGCCGGGATTGTCTTTCAGACGAGCTTTCAGACTGTCTTGAATCTGTCCGAATGTGACCTGCTGCTTATCTATGTAATAGTTACCTGTCGGAGTCAGGGTCAGAACGACTTTGCATACTGGGCGCTCTGTCGCGGCGGAAGCCTTGGGCAGGTTCACGGGCATGCCCTTCGACGTCGTCATGGCAAGCGAAGCCATCATAAAGAACACCAGCAGGAAGAAGATGGTGTCGATCATTGGAATAATCTCAATGCGGGCCTTTTTAGGCTGATATACGCTTAATTTCACCTCTAGGCTCCTCCTGCGATTCGACAAGAATGTTGACCGTCTCGTTGCCTCTGGCCTCGATCTCGGCGACTATGCACTTGATCCGATCCTGCAGATAATTGTTGCCGATCAGGGTAAAGATCGCTATAGCAAGACCGGTCGCGGTTGCAATGAGGGCCTCAGCGACGCCGCCTGTGATAGCGGTCGGGGTGCTGATGCCGGATTTGGCAGCAATCACATGAAAAGCGGAGATCATACCGGTGACTGTTCCGAGCAGTCCAAGCAGAGGTGCTATAGTAATAATCGTGTCGAGCGAACCCAGACGGCGGGTAAGAGCTGATACCTCGCGAGTGCCCTGCTCTTCCATAGCTCTCTCTGACCCGCGCTCACCCAGATGACGGTTGCATATACCGGCGGATATGACTCTTGCGACCGGATTATCAACACGTTCGAGTATAGACATAGCATTCTCAGGGCTGCCGTCATAAATGGCATCCTCGGCGCGCTTGATAACTTCCGAGACATCGGCCTGAGCCTTACTGATCTTGAAATAACGCTCGATGAGCACGGCAACACTGATGACCGAACAGATCATCAGAGGAATCATTACAACGCCGCCCTTAGCAAGCAGCTCGACAGCATTCACCATCCAACTCATATAGCAACCTTCCTGTAACTTTACTTATACTTCGCGGGCGAATGCCCCGAAGGTTGGTCCTAATGTTTCGGGAGAAGGTCTCCCGAAACAACGCAAAGGGTGGTCCCGCTTCGGCACAATCGTGTCCGAAGCATATAAACCTTGCTTATACACAATACATGGAAGTTTTCGGTAAAAAACAATATGCTCTTCAGGCTGATATCTCATATTCAACCGGATCTTTTGCGCCGACTTCGGCAAATCCGGCCAGTCTGAGCTTGCAGCTGTCGCATCTGCCGCATGCGTGCTCACCGCCGCTGTAGCAGCTCCACGTGAGAGAATAATCCACCCAAAGATTGAGACCATGGCGAATAGTGTCCGCCTTGGTCATATTTATCAGCGGGGTCCTGATGCGGAATCTTGACGTTCCTTCGACCCCTGCTTTGGTAGCGAGATTGGCAGTCTTTTCAAAGGCCTCGATGAACTCAGCGCGGCAGTCGGGGTAGCCGCTGTAGTCGATCTGGTTGACGCCTATGAAAATGTCCTGCGCGCCTATCGCTTCGGCATAGGAGAGAGCAAATGAAAGGAAGATGGTATTGCGTGCGGGGACATATGTGACCGGAATGCCGGCGCTCATTTCATCATTTTTTCTATCAAGAGGCACATCGATATCCGCTGTAAGGGCGCTGCCGCCTATCTTGCGCATATCGAAAGATATAATAAGGTGATCCTTTGCGCCCAGACTTTTGGCTACGGCCCTGGCGCTGTCTATCTCGCGGCGGTGGCGCTGGCCGTAATCAAACGACATTGCGTAAAGCTCATAGCCCTCGGACTTTGCTATGGCTGCAGTGGTGGCGCTGTCCAGCCCGCCGGAGATCAATACGACTGCTTTTTTCATTTCTACTCCAGGCATCTCGAATAGATGCAACGCAAGTTTAACTCAGGCGTGCAGGCATGTCAAGTAATTTCGCGAATTCTATTACAGTATTCGACGTTGAGGTAGCATAACAAAGATCACCACATGCCAGAAATTATGAAATAGTGCGTTCGGAGGCTTCGGGAGAGGGTCTCCCGAAACAACACAAAATCTATGGGTAATTCTCTTCATCACGAAAACACGAAAGGGAGAAAGCACGAAAGAAACTATGGGGGTACGGAGCAGAAATAAAGAATGATACTTTCTATACCCTGCTTTCTTTCCGTGTTTTCATTATTTCGTGCTTTCGTGATTAAAATAGTCCACATACCATAAATCTGGGATGCATACCTAGCCTCGATGCTGATTGACATGTTACCTAATGAATGTTAGAATCGGGCCGTGGAAATCAAACTATCAACAGCAACCGAGCAGGACCGCAAGCGGTTCAACGATTTTGTCGCCCGTTTTGATACGGGCGATTTGCTTCAGTCCTTTGAGTGGGGCGATCTCAAGTCTCACAGCGGCTGGAAACCTGTGCATGTGTTTGCAGAACGTGATTGCGAGATTGTCGCTGCTGCATCGCTTCTCAAAAGGGCTATACCAAAAGTCGGCAGATGCATAATGTATGCCCCAAGGGGTCCCGTGCTCGATACACAGGATACTGAGCTTGTGCGGGCGTTCAGCGCTTATCTGAGAGAAACTGCAATTAAACACAAGGCGATACTGCTGAAAATAGATCCGCCAGTGCCTGTCGAGGACACCGTCAGTGAGTCGAACCTGCGGTCTGTCGGGTTTGTGCCGGTGACGGCGCAGGGTTTTGGCGGGACGCAGCCCAAATGCGTGATGCAGCTCGATCTGGACAAGTCACTCGATGAGTTGATGGCATCATTCAAAGAAAAATGGCGATATAACATCCGGCTGGCCGGGCGCAAAGGTGTTACGGTCAATATGGATTGCCCCAGGTCGGACCTGCCCGTCTTTTACGAACTGCTGAAGGCAACCTGTGAGCGTGATGGTTTCCTGGTGCGGGATATGAGTTATTTTGAGAATATGTGGGATGCACTGGTGCCTGCGGGTTACATGAAACTGGTCCTTACATACTATGAAGGCCAGCCCATCGCTGGCGCGATCGCGTATATCTTCGGCGATAAGGCGATGTATACATACGGCGCATCGTCAAACGAGCACCGCAACGTTATGCCCAACCACCTGATGCAGTGGACTATGATCCAGTGGGCAAAAGAGTCCGGCTGCAAGTGGTACGATTTTAGAGGGGTCAGCCCCAAAAAAGGCAATGGAGACGAGCACCTGCAGGGTTTGAACAGGTTCAAAGATGGTTTCTCGCCGAGGTTCGTAGAGTATATAGGCGAATACGATATGGTGCTTTCGCCGGGGTTCTACTGGCTGTGGAACGTGCTTTTGCCTAAGATTCAAAATGCTCTTAAAGCCAGAAAGAGAAAGTCCATTCATGAAAGCACGGAATAAGGAGAAGCTCGAAAGAACTTATTGGATTGAAATCCGGGGATTCTGTTTCGCACGCGATCAGATATCGCGCGCGATCAAAGAAGATACGCTGATCAGGCAATCGTGGAGATACGTGCTCCAGGCTATATGAGTTAATGTTAGAGGTATTATGAACACATCGACGCTGCTTGGAGCTTCGGTAGTAGCGCTGGCAGGCTTTCTCATAGGCTCAGGCGCATGGCCGATCAAGGTCATGCGAAAGTTCGAGGTCGAGCACTGGCTATTTATCGGTCAGCTTATAGGATTGGTGATACTCCCCTGGACTATCACACTGGCATTTTGCCCACATGCTCTTTCCGCATACATGAGCGTAGAACCGTCTGTTCTGATAAAGTCCAACCTGTTTGCACTCAGTTGGGGAATTGCCAATGTGATGTGCGGTCTGTGTTACGTGCGCATCGGTGTGGCGCTTACAGGCGCTATTCTGACCGGGCTGGGTGTCTCGGTCGGAGTGACGATGCCGATGCTCGTGAAGGGCACAGGACTCTTTAACAAAGCTCCAGCAATTTGGTCTCAGGCAGGACGTATCGTTTTGATCGGTGTGGCGGTTATGCTGGTAGGTGTGGCGCTGAGTTCGGCTGCAGGCTTCGGGCGCGACCGCGTTTTGAACAAACTCCAGAAAACACATGGAGGCTTCCTTGGAGGCCTCATTATGGCTTCTATTGCCGGGGTTTTGTCGTGCGGGCTCAGCTTTGCTTTCGTTTACAGCCAGGGACCGGTCGTCGAAGCTCTGAAAGCGCAGGGCGCGGGCAGCACCGCCGCGACATTCGGCGTATGGGCAATAGGGCTGCTGGGCGGGGCCCTGATAAACGTTCTCTATCCGGCATACCTGATGACCAGGCGTAAGAACTGGCATGTGCTGATCGACGACGGCAGAGATATTTTACTTGCCTCATGTATCGGTGTAACGCTTGTCATCACGGTCGTGCTGATGGGTAAAGGAATGCTTCTGCTGGGAGCGATGGGCGCTTCTGTCGGCTTCGGTATCCAGCAGGCTCTGCAGATGCTTGGCTGCCAGAGCGTAGGTTTTGTCAGTGGTGAATGGAAAGGCATCCACGGAAAGCCCATTAAGATGATGTATGCTGCAATAGCCATACTTATAATCGCTACGCTGATTATGGCTTACGGCAATTCCCTGTTATAATAAATGAGCTGATCGGGCAATCGCGGAGTAAGATACACTCGGATCGTCCGGGGGCAGGAATATCCCCGGCTATCAGTCCTCGACAAAAAGATAGGGAACGAGATTGAGCTTATGCCGGTTGAGTCACTTATAGTTGACGTTCTTCGAGAGGGTTACGGAATCCGGGACTTTCGCACCGTGTCAGAGCACCATGGAAGTCAGTCAAGAGTTTGGAGACTTCGAGCGAATAATCAAGACCTCAGCTTGCGGCGGACGAGACGCCTAGGGGACGGCAGGCTCTTGTCTTATTGCCGCCTAACAAATCTGCTAAAGGAAAATGGTATTAATGCAACCTGTCCGGTTGAAACAGTTAATGGCAAATCATTCTTCCGGCAAGAGGAAGATTCTTACATTCTGTGCAACTGGATAGACGGCATGGCGGCACTGGACAGGGATCTGGCGGTTGAAGATGCCCGGTTCCTCGGGGAATTGCTTGCGAAGATACATCAGGTCTTGGCGGATTTTAGTGAGCCACTACCTTTACGTAAAAGAGAGTACGCTTCCGATGTCGACACCCTAAACGATATCAAACGATTGATCGCGATTGTTGATTCGAAGGCCGAGAGAAACGAATGCGACCAGGCAGTGTACAATGATCTGAAACATAAATATGCTGTTTTGGCAAGCAGGGAAGAAAACTCGGACCTTCTGGCTCCGCTGTATGAAGAGTGTCAGTTGGTGCATGGTGACTTCAATTGGGGTAATATTATTTACACTTCAGATGGACAGTTTGCGGGACTAATTGACCTCGATACATTCCATTATGCTCCGCGTATTTGGGATATCGTCAAAGCCTGCATGTTCACGTTCAAGGCAAACAGCGATTACTGCATTCGGTTTCTTTCCGGCTACCATCAGGTCAATCCGCTTCACTCTACGGAGATTGATGCATTCCATTCGCTTGCTCTGAATTACATGCTCAAGAATATCTGGGTATATCAAGAGTATCTTGTAAACGGCAACCCGCACACCGGCCTCAACGATACGGTGCAGAGTTACGAACTTCTAGTTAAAGACGAGCTTGAATATCGTGATTTGAGCGGTCGGATTGTTTCCAGGTTACAGGTAAAATGAGTAATATAATGACACATGACTTGTGGGTTGAGGTCGATATATCGGCACTCAAGCATAATTTGGAACAGGTAAAGAGCGCTGTCGGCAAAAGCGTAAGGATCATGGCCGTGGTGAAGAGCAATGGTTTCGGCCACGGTTATGTGGAGCCTGCGCGCGCGTTTATAGAAGCTGGAGCCGATGCGCTCGCCGTGACACGTCTCGATGAGGCGATGATCCTGCGCAATGGCGGCATAGGTGCCCCGATACTGCTCTTTGCTCCCATTCAGGCTGAAAACGCGGAGATAGCGGTAAAAGCCGGGCTGGAGATGACTGTCTCGGACACGGACCTCGCAAAAAAAATATCCGAATCGGCCGTGCATCTGGGCAAGATAGCCCGCATGCATATAAAGGTCGACACCGGAATGGGAAGGCTGGGCGTCGCGCATGAGCAAGCCGTCCGGCTGGTTCAAGAAATTCACGGTCTGTCCAATATCGAGATTGCAGGGATATATACTCACTTTGCTACTGCAGCGGAGAAGTCCATCACTGATGCTAAGTGTCAGCTCGACAGATTTAAACAGCTTCTCGGCAGGCTTGATAAGCTTGGAATAGACTACGGCAGCGCGCATGCCGCAAACAGCGCCGCAATACTCAGGCTCACGGAATCGCGCCTGGATATGGTGCGGCCGGGCACTCTGCTCTATGGGCAATACCCATCGCGGTATGTGCCGCGCTCGCTCGACCTAAAGCCGACGTGGAAGCTCAAGGCTCGGATTTGCGAGATTAAGCAGATGCAGCCCGAATCACCCGTAGGTTACGGAGGAGAGGTCGTAACAAAACGCCTCACCAGGACCGCTGTGATCCCAATAGGCTATGCGGATGGGTTTACACTTGCGCCTGAAGGACCGATATATCGGCAGAGCATATTGAAATTCGCCGCAAAGAGGATCAAGCGCAGGCTTGCTGTTGAGATAAACGGACGTAAGGCTCCGGTGCTGGGGCGAGTGGCTATGCAGATGATCGTGGTCGATATTACCGACATACCCGGTGCGAAGGTCGGAGATGAAGTAGTAATCCCGGCGATGAGAATACCCACCAGCGCGCTCATCCCACGAGTATATATAGGCTAAAAAACATCAAGTTCTAGTTCGGACGCGATCAGATATCGCGTCCGAACATTAACGTCAACGTCAACTAGGATTATTAAGACCGGCGGAGCATCTGTTTTAGTTCGGTGAAGTTGCCTGCGCTGGCAAGCGCCTCATCTTCGGATATGATCCCGGCCTTATAGTAGCGGTCCAGGCACTGGTTCATTGTCTGCATGCCCCAGTATTCACCCTCGGAGATGGCTTGATATATCTGAGATGAACGCCCTTCCTCAAGCAGCTTGCTCACAGTCGGGTTTGCAATCATCACCTCTACGGCTGCAATTCGTCCGGGTTTATCTATCCTCGGGATCAGTTTCTGGGAAACCACACCCTTTAGCGACACAGACAGTCGTGTGCACACCATCAGCTTGTCGTGAGGAGGAAACATGTTCATGATCCTGTCGAGTGTTTCGGCGGCGCTGCATGTGTGGACAGTCGAAAAAACCAGGTGACCAGTCTCCGCTGCAGCCAGGCCTACGTTCATTGTCTCTACATCGCGCATCTCACCGATCAAGATTACATCCGGGCTCTGTCTGACGACGTATTTGAGCGCATCGGTAAACGAATCGGTGTCGATGCCGATCTCACGCTGGCTGACGATTGACTGCTTATCCTGATGGACAAACTCAATCGGGTCTTCAACGGTAATAATATTGCTCTTACGTGTCGAGTTGATAATATCTATCAGCGCGGCAAGTGTTGTAGACTTGCCGCAACCGGTAGGGCCGGTAACAAGCACAAGCCCCTGCCTCTGTTCGGCAAGGGACTTAATGCCCTCCGGCAGACCAAGCTCTTCCAAACCAAGAATTTTCAGTGGTACGATTCGCAGCACCATTCCTATAGTGCCGCGCTGGTAATACACGTTTGCCCTGAACCTTGCAATATCGTCGATTGTAAATGCGAGATCGAGTTCGTGCCTGCGTTCGAAACGGCCTATCTGCTCATGTGACATTATGCCGTATGCAAGAGCTTCTGTATCCTGGCCCTTAAGCTCAGGATATGAATCGAGCGGGACTACAAAGCTATTTAGACGCATCATCGGCGGCGATCCGACCTTTAGAAATATATCTGAGGCTCCAACCTGCGCTGCTTTTGCCGCTATTTCCTTTATATCCATACTTGCTTCCTCACTCGCCTGTTTTTCGGCGTCTACATATATATGCTGCCATAAAATACACACCAAAAGAAACCAACAAAGCGGTTCCAACTATGAGGATTATTCGCATGGGTGCAGAAATACCGGTTGCCGGATGACCTGCCGGTTCCGTCATGGACTGCATTGGAAGCTCGGCACTGTCAAAATCGCTGTTCTTGACAGAAACAGTATATTGATACGAGTTGCCCATTGCCTTAAACGAGACCTTTACGAAATCGTTCTCGAAATCCTTAAGCCCCGTAAGCTGAAATGGTGACTGTATCAGATAATTGATGCGGATAACTCTGAACCTCTTAAACACATCGACAAACGGCTCTATGGGAAGTATGCCTTCACTGATTGCTGTCAGTCGAGGCATTTTGAAGTTCACAGACGTGGAGGGTTTTGCACCGGGAATATTTACGGTCTCTGTAGCTTGCTCGGCATCCAGCACGCGCCAGCGCGTTGCTTTAATGAGCTTCTTAACATCGGCATCAACATCCTTATCGGATATCTTTGTGGCATAGTTGATCGAGACGCTGTCGTATGCGCCCATACCGCTCAATATCAGGATCAGCACATCAGGACTTGCAGCTTTCTCTTCGGCTGCTTGACAGGCACACGAAATACCGAGCATAGATATTGCCAGTAACAATGGCCAGGCAGCTTTTTGAAAGAAGAGATGATGGCTCACTTGACTCGCCTGTTAGTGGAAAATAGGAAGATGGTGGAGCTGAGGGGACTCGAACCCCTGACATCTACACTGCCAGTGTAGTGTTCTCCCAACTGAACTACAGCCCCACTGCGTTCGACGTCGTTATTATACCACGCCATTGAAATACTTTGCAAGCAAAAATCAGACTGCTCGCTTACCCAGCGGCTCAGACGCGAATGAATCCAGGTCAAGGCTCGCAGACTCGCCTCTCTGGCGGGCAAAGAATGCGGCTGACGCAGCCATAGCGGCATTATCCGTGCAAAGCACAGGCGGTGGAGCGTTGACCGCTATATTCAACTCTTTGCCACGCTGTTTCATCGTGGCTTGAAGACTGCTGTTGGCGGCGACACCGCCTGCCATCAGCACCTGTTTCACGCCTCTATCCTGTGCGGCGCGAAATGTGTGATCTACCAGCACATCCACAACCGCTGCCTGGAAACTGGCGGCAAGATCGGGGGTCGGAGGTTTGCCCTCGAAGCCCTCGACATATCGAATGACGGCTGTCTTTAGCCCGCTGAAACTGAAATCAAGCGTGTCGCCCACCTTTGCGCGTGGAAAAAGCACGGAATGCGGATTGCCCGTTTTTGCAAGCCTGTCTATCTCAGGGCCGCCGGGATAGCTAAGTCCCATTGCGCGCGCGCATTTGTCGAAACACTCGCCCGCGGCATCGTCCCGCGTTCGTGCCAGAATCTCATACTGCCCGTGACCGGTCACATATATTAAGTCCGAATGGCCGCCGGATACTACCAGGCATACCAACGGAAACTCGATATGCGCCCCGGTGAGCCAGTTTGCATACATGTGCGCCTCAATGTGATGGACGGCAACCAAGGGTTTATTTGCGGCATAGGCGATAGTCTTTGCCGACGCAACACCCACAATCAACGCACCGATCAGACCGGGTCTGTTGATAACGCCTATGCAGTCTATATCAGCCAAAGTGCATTCGGCCTTGTCCAGAGCTTCCTGGACGGTCGGAATAATCAGTTCCACATGTCTGCGCGAGGCGACCTCGGGCACCACGCCCCCGAACCGGGCATGAATTTCCATCTGCGACGCAATTATATTGGAAACAACACTGACGCCGTCATCAACCACCGCTGCGCTGGTCTCATCACAACTTGTCTCAACACCTAAAACTCTCAAACCACATCCTCCGCGCGTGTCTCCTTCAATTGCTCTTTTAAGGCACGAAATTTTCTAGACCAGGACTGCGAGACCATGTCATCGATCCACATAACTACGGCATTCTCCTGATTGTCCGTATAGTAGCCGCGCCTTACCGCCGCGGGAATAAAGTCATATTTGTGATAGAGATTTTGGGCAACTTCATTGCTCTGGCGGACTTCAAGGGTCGCCCGCCTGCACTTACGCTTTAACGACTCATCCAGCAAGGCAACGAGCAGCCGCTCACCTATCTTTTCGCCACGACTCGTGCGAGCTACGCCGAGAGTGGTGATGTGAGCCTCGTCCATTATGATCCACATTCCGGCATAACCCACTATCTCGGAGCCCTTGCATGCCACGACATAATATGCGCTGCGGTTTACAAGCTCAGTCAGGTAGGCGCTCTCATGCCAGGGAACCGGGAAGCACTCTCGCTCGATCTCCATGACTCTGGGCACATCTTCCCGCTGCATCTGCCTTAAATCGACTTCGATAGCCAAATTATCTAACCCCACGACATTGACAAGGTTTTCACGTAGTCTAGCACGCGGAAACTATGAGTGTCAAACACGATCGTTTGGAGGCAATTGCGATAGACGTTATTTTGAGCGCATTTTATGCCGACAGCTGATTTCATAAGTAGCCTTGAATGTCTCAGAGTTCAAAAGCGAGCAACAAACTGGCACATCCGGCAGTATTTCAGCCT
>JBDKUO010000011.1 GCA_039679645.1 Armatimonadota bacterium | reverse complement strand
TGCTTTTATTGGGGTAGATTTTTTACTTTTTCCGCACATTGAATACTTGCCACGCTCACTGCTTGGGGCTTTTACTTTCTTTGAATCAACAGAATTGAGATCAGTTACAGATAACGCAATTGCCTCTTAGAGATAAATTCGTGCTGAATTTGCGCATAGTTGACAAGGTTCCGGGCGGACGAGTAATCTGTGATTATTACCGGATGCGTTTACTCGATCTTGCGATGCCAAGGAGACCAACATGAGAAAAATCGTATACGCGGTTGTGTTTTTGTTCTTGTTCTCAAACGCTATTGCTCTGGCAGATGGAATGATGATAATCGACGAAGCGACTTGGAAGCAGCTTCGTGAAAAGTCCATGATTAACGAGCCGGAGCAAAAGGCAGTGGTCTTTTATAGTAAAGGCAGGGAGCAACTCATTATAAGCCCGAGCTACGAAGGACCGACTAGCAATTTTGCATGGGTAGTCCCGGTTCCATCCAGGCCGAAAGTCGAGATTGTGAAGGGCGCGATTTTTCACGAGCTTATGGAGCTTACCATACCAAAGACGCGCGTTTTCGGCAGAGGGACAATAGCCAGTGCGAAGCCGTCACCCGCTGTCACTGTGATCGAGCGCAAGACAGTCGGCGCATATGATGTGAGCGTACTCTCCGCCAGGGACGGCAAAGCACTCATGAAGTGGCTGAAGGCAAATAAGTATCACCTGCCGGATAAGGCGATTGAGCCTATAAGGGATTATGTGAAGCATGGGTGGACGTTTGTCGCCTGCAGGATTAAGATTCCTGCATCAGCCAAAGGGCTGAGCACAGGCACACTTGCACCGCTCAAACTGAAATTCTCCTGCAGGCAGCCGATATACCCGATGAAACTCTCATCGGCAAACCCGAAGCAGTTCGATATCCTGGTCTATCTGGTGATGCCGAGCACGGAAATTGAGCCCGGACAAAAGAGCATTCCGGTTATCGGCTCGCCCGGGCCGATTTATCCCTCAACAGTTTACGAATCCGCAGTACTCAAAGCTGGTCAAAAAAGTTACCCAACACTTGCAAAAATAAGCTCTAAGAAGCTGCATGTATACCCGCTCAACTGTTTTGTATTGCCAAAAGAATGCAAGCAGGACATTAAGTGGGTAATTCCCAATTGAGTCAACACCTGTCTTAGTTACCCTTGCATAGAATCTATGTCAGTTAAGCGCTATACGGGCGACAACAGGCAAGTGGTCCGATGCTCTTGTCGTTACCGTTTTACATGACATGGGGTGCAGGTCAGGCGTAGTGAGAATGTGGTCGATGCGAAGCAGCGGGAAGCGTGACGGATAGGTATAGCCCAGACCGAGTTCGGCAGCGGATGTGTTTGGAAACCGCCTGGCGAGTCTGTAATACACTACTCCTCTTGGCGGCATGTTGAAATCGCCGGCAATAATAGTGCGGCTCTTTTTAGTTTTCTCGATCAAATTCCTGACCTGAACCGATCTGGACTCGATGTTTCCGCACAGGTGAGTCTTGGAACGACTTTGAGGAGCGCCTGAAACGTCGGATCCAAAGTGGACGCACACCAGATTCAGCCATCCGCCGGGTGCGCTCATTTTTGTCACCAGAGCTCTTCTGCCCGAATCCGGAAGCAAGAGAAAAGTGCTTGGAGATGCCAGAGCATGCCTGGATGCAACGGCAACATCGTATGCTTTAACAACATTCCAGCCGTTTGCCTTAAGCCCGATAATAAGTGGGCTAAAATCATCGACTTCCTGTAAAAATACGGCGTCCGGAGAATTTTGCTCGATTACCGACAGCACGTTTTGGGCATTATTGATCCCACCATGCACGTTCCAAGTCATCACGCATATCTGAGCCGAGTCCGCGTGCTTGCCGAACCCAAAATTGAAACCCATAAACACAACCACAAACACGATCATTATCACTATATTGAGCAGAATAACTCTTCGTTTTCCAGCGCGTATGCTTAGAGCCAGTGATATGAAGATCGGTATTCCGAGTGGAAGCTGCGGCATGTATGTTATTAATGCTGACAGCCCATGTCTTTCGCCTACGATGAACTCCGCAAAGGCAAGCAGAGTGATCCAGACGATAGAAAAGACAGCAGCTATCCAAGCTATCAAGCTGATCTTGCCGGGATTGATCATGAAAGCTTGCCCTTTTTGCATATTCCCTGGAACCTGCACCAGGCGCAGTCAGACGGCCCGCCGGTCATCGGAAACTGCTCGATATCCGCGGGGCCGAAGGTGGGCTCCAGGTTCACCATTTGATTGAAACTCTCTTTGACCTCCGCCTTTACGTTTTCGATCTCTTCGTCAGTAGGCGAAAACGAATCAACATTAAGCTCGGGATTAAGATATACCGCTGCAAGTCTGGTCTGCTGCGGGTCCCACTCCCATTTGCGCTGAGCATATAGGCTGTAGAGTGTGAGCTGTTTGCGGTCGGCAGGATTCGGGCTGCCCGTCTTCCAGTCTATGATCGTGGGTAAGCCGTTTGAATGAGCAAAGTCAATGGTGCAGTAGACTTGTATTCCATCCAGATCGAAAGATGGGAAGCTCTCCTCTTCTATTTCTATCCACTGCTTCGGGTCGCCGCCTGCTATCTCGCTCCAGAAATCGGACTCGATGAGGTTCGTCACGCATGCCCATGCCGACTGCTGAGCGTCTCTTGCGCGCTCGTTCATATTGGGAAATGAATAATAGTGTTCGAGCAGACTGGTAATGCTCGACGCTTTTCTGCCCGGTGGGCGATTGTCAATATGCCACAGGCGCTTTGCGGATTCTGCGTATCTTTCGCGGATAAGCGATGTCACGGCCTCGCGCGCCAGCCTTGCGTCTATCTTTTGGTCATATTGAATAGACCGCAAAGCTCTCGCGATCACGCTGTGGACGATCTGCCCGCGAAGCATAGTGAGAGTGGTGAGGTTGCGCATCTCAAAGAGACGCCACCTGGCCTTTGGGTCCTGCCCCCAGAACCTGTGAAAGAAATAGTGGCGGCGGCAGGAGTCGAAGTGAGTCTTGCGGGAAAACGACCACGATAGATTTGATGGCTGCCAACTTTCCATATCTCCTACTTATTCATTTCTTCTCTCTATCCTGCAAGGGAAAGGCTCTGCGCGCGTTGAAGAGGTATTGGTCAATAATTGGAGGTTCATGTTAATGCAATCAATCGAAGCGATTGAACTTAATCGCCTTGTCATCCATGGAATAAACAATCTCTCGGACGAGCCGGATATCGCCGAGAAGGAAGAGACCCTTTCCGAGGGTCTGCGGCACTTTTTTGAGGAGCACATACGCAACTGCGTCAAATCATCGAGCGCTAAGACAGCCAAGTTCAACAGCTCTGAGACCACTATTTCCACATGCGCCGCTCATATTATCGAGGCCCCCGATACATTTGTGGAGCAGTGCAAAGTGATAGGCATGTGGTTCGGCCATCAGATGGAAAAGTCGTCCCAGGTGCAGGCGTTTCTCGCCATCGCCCTCTTTACCGATCTCGATACAGAGGACCGTTACCTGGCGCTGCTCAAGATGGACCCGGTAAAGGCGTTCGTAAAGCGCGGCGGAGGAGATTTCGAGCAGCTTCAGATTCTGCCCGACCCGACCCGCCAGCTTTTACGCTATGCCATCGTTCGGCCTTACGATGATGAGACCCGCTACGACGTAATAATGCGAAACCAGCCCGCCTCCAAAGACGAGGACTCTGAGACAACTCAAATGTGGCTGGAAGCATTTTTGGAAGCGACTGAAGTCGCGACCCCGCGTGAGATGACCCAGCTTGTGGTAAAAGAGACCGAGAAATGGATCACGCAGAACGAAGAGGCGCTTGAAGAAGAAGAAGCGACTCAGCTACGCAACGCCGTGCGAACCCTCGCTCAGACCGAGGAGATGGATGTAGAAGCAATAGCCGCAGAGGCTATAAAGGACGACAGGCAGCGCGAGGAGTATATCGGCAGGCTGCTCGATAAAGGACTAACCGAGACCACGTTTACACCAGACCGCGCATGGGCGGAGCGCACAGCCCGTAAGACGACTTACATGTGCGACGACGGCGTCCAGATCAGTGGCCCGAGCGATGCAATCGACGACGTGGTCCAGGTCCTTCCCAAGACCCCCGACCGCAGGACAAGGGTTGTTATCGAGACCAGAAAGTTTCAACAGAAGTAGGAATAAGGCAAATGGAGTTAAAAGAAGAGACAATAGACAGCCGAATAGCATTTGAAGGGCGGTTGATTAAGCTGAGAGTGGACACTGTTCGGCTGCCGAGCGGCAGGCAATCGACCCGCGAGGTTGTGGTTCACAGAGGGGCTGTGGCTGCCGTGCCGATGCTCGACAGCGACAGGATCGTTATGGTCAGGCAGTTCAGGCAGGCGGCGGGTGAAATCCTGCTTGAGCTGCCCGCCGGGACGCTTGAAGCAAACGAGGAGCCTGTGCACTGTGTGTCCCGTGAGCTGGAAGAGGAGATAGGCTACAAGGCGGGCAAGCTCACCCCCCTATTCTGCTCATACCTTGCCCCGGGCTATTCCAGCGAGATGCTGCATATGTTTCTGGCCGAAAATCTTGAAAAGATCCAGGCGCGCCCTGAGGATGATGAGTTTATAGATATCGTCGAGGTTAGCATAGATGATGCTGTGGAACTGATACGCTCAGGAGGCATCAAGGACGCCAAGACTATCTGCGGGATCATGATGGCTCAGAAGATACGTTAAACGTTTCGACATTATGACTTGAACAGATCCAAGTATTGCACGAAACAAAATGCTCTGCTTCTGAATGGTTTTTCGGTTTCGGTGAGCACACCGCGTTTTATGAATGCTTTTAACAACTCATTTGCTGTTGGATGCGTTATGTTCATATGTCTTTGAATGTCTTTGCTTGTTACAATTGGGTTTGAGTAAAGAAACTTCAACATTTCCTGACACTTTTGCAGCCGCTTGCCTGTGTCCAACAGCTTTCTTTCAGTTACTACTCTAAGTGCAACAATTTGCTTGAGAGTATCTTTACTGTTCTGTGCTACACTTTTAACTCCCACCAGGAAGAACCTGACCCATTGCTGAATATCATTTGTCTGGCGTACCATGGTAAGCGCGTCGTAGTATGATGCCTTATGTTTCTCGAAGAAATCGGACAAATATAGTGTAGGTTTGTCCAGAATACCCTTTGACAATAAGTGCAGCGTTATCAGCAAACGTCCAATTCTGCCGTTGCCGTCCAAAAACGGATGAATTGTCTCGAACTGGTAATGGCTGAGGGCAATCTTAATAAGCTCCGGGACGTTGAATTGGTCATTGTGCCAGAACTCTTCAAGGTCAGCAAGCAAAGTTGGCAAATCATCATGATGTGGCGGAACAAAGAATGCATCAGAAGGACTTGAACCACCTATCCAGTTCTGGCTTCTTCTAAGTTCGCCTGGATTCTTGTGTTCCCCTCTGACGCTGTCGAGCAAGACAGCATGAGTTTCTTGAAGTAACCTAACAGATAAAGGCAGATACTTTAGCCTGTCTATTGCATAGTTCATCGCGCTGGTATAGTTTTGAATCTCTTTCCAATCATCCCTGCGTTCTGGTAAAACCTCTTCAGCAGAAACAACCGCCTCTTCAATAGCAGTCTGAGTGCCTTCTATTTTGCTGGACTTAGTGGCTTCTTTTAGAATGTGCATGTGTATGAAGAAATCAACATCAGGTATTAAGGTAGAATATGCATTCAACTCACCGAGGTACCTGTTTGACTCTTCCAGAAGCATATCGATCCTTTTGTCTTCCCAGTCAAAAGGCCTGTTTATTAACGAGGGTTTGAAGCTTCGATATTTGTATTGTTGGATGAATGTGCCAGCTACAAAGTTGCCTCTGCTCATTTTTATCTCCACCTATGTAATCATATTGGAGATATTTTACGTTATACGCTGCCAAATGTAAAGTTGCACCGACAACTTTACATTTGCGGGTTCGAAATGTAAAGATAGAGTAGAGTAAATTAGGCGCCTAGCGACCGGCTAGCTCAGCTTTGAGAGCAATCTTAGCCTCATTAACATCCTCGTGCAAAGATATGCCCGGCAGAGTATGAAGATGGGTGAGGGTTACGATTCTGCGGACATTTTTGTCGGCAATAACAAGCGCCAGTCTGCCGCCGGACGGGCACACACGTCGATACGCAAAGACCAGCGCAGAAATACCCGCGCTGTCTATATAATGGACGTCGCTCATGTCGATCACGAAGCCTTTGGAAGATGCCATAGCGGCGCTCTCGATTGCTTTTCTCAGCTTGTCGACATTCGGCAGCTCAACATCTCCGCTCACACGAACGATTACCTGTGTGTCTTTTATTACTTCAGCGTCCATTGAATGGGCCTTTCATGACATGTCTACAGTTGTATCCTACCAATGTCTGTGGCGTATGAAACGCTTAAATACAAAAATTGGGTGAGCAATATTGCCCACCCAATTTTCACGATGTCATTCTCAAATCCTGACCCTAAAGGCTTGCGGCGGCTATGCTAAAACCGCTGCCGAATTAGGACGCTAAGCAGTTATCTTAGCTTCACAGCGTCCCAATCTTTTGCTGAGTTCCTGCTGCTCATCCATGAACTCTTCCGGCAGATCATAACCGAACTGATCGAAGAACTTCTGCATTCCGCCGAGCTCTCCAAGCCATGCGTCACAATCTACCTCGAGCAGTTTGTCCATGACCTCGCGGGAAATATCCAGACCATCGAGATTCAGCGCATCCACAGTCGGAACGTACCCAATAGGTGTTTCCTTTGCATCAGCCTCACCTTTGCAGCGTTTGATAATCCACTCGATTGCCCGCAGATTCTCGCCAAAGCCGGGCCAGAGAAATTCTCCGTCTTCATCTTTCTTATACCAGTTGACATGGAATATTTTGGGCGGGCGCGAAATCTTTTGGCCCATATCAAGCCAATGCTTAAAATATTTGCCCATGTTATATCCGCAGAACGGCAGCATAGCCATCGGGTCGCGACGAACTACCCCGACTGCGCCGGTCGCGGCTGCTGTGGTCTCACTGGCCATGGTCGCGCCGACAAACGTGCCGTGCTGCCAGTTGAACGATTCATATACCAATGGGGCCAGCTTGGCGCGTCTGCCGCCAAAGAGAATTGCCGACAGCGGCACTCCCTGCGGGTTCTCCCACTCCGGCGAGATCACAGGGCACTGTGATGCCGGAGCCGTAAACCGGGCATTCGGGTGAGCGCCTTTGCCGTCACTTGCCGGGGTCCATGGCTGGCCTCGCCAGTCGATCCCCTCTTCAGGCGGGGTATCGTCCATTCCCTCCCACCAGACAGTGTCTTCCGGTGTGAGCAGGACGTTCGTAAAAACGGAATTTTTCTTTGCCGTAAGCATGGCGTTCGGATTTGTCTTCATGCTCGTGCCGGGAGCCACTCCAAAGAAACCGGCCTCGGGGTTTACCGCCCACAGCCGTCCGTCAGGGCCGATCCTGATCCAGGCGATGTCGTCGCCGACCGTCCAAACTCTGTAGCCGGGCATGCTCTCCGGCGGGATGAGCATTGCCAGGTTTGTCTTGCCGCAAGCGCTCGGAAACGCCGCCGCGATATAGTTGATCTCACCGTCCGGGCTTTGAATCCCGACGATGAGCATATGCTCGGCCATCCAGCCCTCATGCAGCCCCATATAGCTGGCGATCCTCAATGACAGGCACTTTTTGCCCAGCAGGACGTTGCCGCCATATCCCGAGCCGTAGCTCCAGATGGTGTTATCTTCCGGGAAGTGCAGTATATAGCGTCTGTTTATATCAAGCTCGCCTTTTGAGTGCAGGCATTTTGTAAACTCTTCATTTTCACCAAGGTCATCGATTGCGACCTGACCCATGCGGGTCATGATGCGCATGTTGAGGACCACGTAGATGCTGTCGGTCAGCTCGATCCCGATTTTGCGGAACGGTGAACCGGCAGTGCCCATAATAAACGGGATGACATACATCGTGCGGCCCTTCATTGAGCCGTCGAACATCTCCCCGACCTTGGAATAAGCCTCCTGCGGGTCCATCCAGTTGTTGGTCGGGCCTGCGTCTTCTTCTTTGCGGGAGCAAATAAATGTAAGGTGCTCTGTGCGGGCGACATCATTCTCGGCGGTGCGGTGCAGCACGCACCCGGGCAACTCCTTTTCGTTGAGCTTATAGAGTTCGCCTGTTTCAAGCGCCTCCTGCGTCAGTCGCTGCTTCTCCTGCTCCGATCCATCGATCCAGACGACTTTATCCGGCTTGCATAAAGCAGCCATCTCGTCGACCCATCTTGCAGCTTCTTTGTTGCGGATCATGACTATAACCCTTCCCGCGGCAAATGCAAAAAAACCGAATGACCACCCGAAGCGGGTATCATTCGGCCTCTCTCTCCATAGGTTTCTGCGATAGTAACGGAAGAGCTATACTGCAATTCCTGCTCTCGCCACCAAACCAACGGAGGTCAATGTCTTGACCAGACTACATATTGTCCAGAGAGCCCGTAACCGCCGCGCCAGGCAACCCGTAGGTCGCCACTTTAGTGATTTTGGACTTGCTTGTATTGTAGATTTATTAAACAGTAAAGTCAATAGCCATAACAGGGTGCGTGTCAAATCTACGGAATTTTAATAGGTAAAAGATGAGGCTGCTGGCATGAAAATGGACGGTCAACGCCGAATTCATTTTTGTGAGAAAATAAAGGAGGCGAGCCACAATCATGCCAGC
>JBDKUO010000010.1 GCA_039679645.1 Armatimonadota bacterium | reverse complement strand
AGAGGCTGTCTCAAAAATCGAAAGTCGAGCAGAATTAGCGTTATCGGCACGTCTCAGATGTCATTAAACTTCTGGGAAGCCCTTTCCTGCTAATCCTCACTTCGTGAGTTTCTTGACGATTTGAATTTTTGTGATTATGAGACAGTTTCTCAAATCCCGGACCATCGAACACCCAGTAGCCCTCATAGTCGGAATACCGACTTGTGTAGGTCCCTAGAAAGTTGCGTAAGACACCCTTAATAGTTCGACGCTTCATGTGCTTTATCGCTTCCTCGCATAAGGAACGAAAGCCCTCCAGGTAAGATACCTGGAGGGATATAAGGGTTGCGGTTGTTTTTATCTTCCCAGAATCGCGTCCATTGCGCGAGAGGTATTGCCTATTATAACCTCTGGATAGTGCTTGTATCCTGGGATCATCTCGGCTGTGACATAGCCGTTGTAGCCGATCTCCTTAAACGCGCTGATAACAGCCGGCCAGTTCACATCCCCTGCAAGCAAGTCGACGAAACCGTCACCGGTGCCCACAGCGCGGCGGAAGTCCTTGAAATGGACTCTCTTGATCCTCTTGCCGAGGGTTTTGATCCAGTGCTCCGGATAGCCGTAGAGCAGGCAGTTGCCTACATCGAAGTATGAGCCGACCCACTCCGAATTGAACTGGTCGATGAACTTATTGAGTTCGGCGGGACCTGTGAGGAACTTGTTCCAGACGTTCTCCAGACCGATGGCGATCTTTGCAGCCTTGGCATGGGACTCCAGCTTACCGATGGCTTCGGTGGCGCGGTCCCAGACATCATTGAACTCGACTACTTCTGAAGCCGGATCGAAGAACACATCCACCGCTCCGGGAATTACAAGCACCGCGCCTGCATCAAGCCATGCAGCAACGTCTATGAGCTTCTTGCCGATTTCGAGAGCTTCGGCGCGGACCTTGGGATCGCTTGCGGTAAGCGACTTGCCCCAGAAGAGGCCAGTGGCAACGGATGATATCTTCACACCGGCATCCGATGCGGCCTTTATGATCTCTTTTGCCTTGGCCTCGGTGGTCTGCAGGCTCACATCGCCTGTCTCTGAAAGGCAGGCCTCGACCGACTCAAACCCGGCTTTTTTGGCTTCAATAAAAGCTTCCGCGACGGGCTTTGTGCCTTCCAGCCCGCCCGGAAACGACCAATAACTGATTCCTTTAGTTAACATAGTCCCTCCATAATCAACTAAATTTCTATCGAACCTAGTCATTTCGAGCGCAGTGAGAAATCTGCTGTTGAAACATCAGCGCAAAGCAGATTCCTCACATTCGGCGAGATAAACGAATTGATGATAGTTCAACGTCATATTTCGCCGCGTTCGGAATGACAAAGTTTGAAACGTCTGCATTATTGCAATTGGTCATAGCAATATGATATTGCGAGACTTCTGTTTCGGACGCGATTGGATATCGCGTCCGAACACTATTAAAATCAAATGCGAAAGAGCGAAATTGCGAAATCAGAGATTCCTTTTCGTGTTTTCCTACTTTTCGCGTTTTCGCGATAAAAAGTTATATTATAACTCCACAATCTGCCCAGTTTCAGCAGATTTTGTGATTGCAAGGCATATTTTGACCGCCTCGCGAGCCTGCTCAGGAGTGACTACAACCGGCTTTTTACCTGCTTTCAGGCAGCCGACGAAATACTTGATCTCGTTGTAATAGCCGCCAAGTGAGGATAGGTTGCCCGATGTCTCCGTAGACTCACCAATCTCCGGTTCCGGAAGCTCAGGAGCATATGCTTCGCCCTCATTCGGGTAGACCATCAGTGTAGGGTCGCTGCCGGTATCGATCTTTATGGAAGCCTTCTCGCAGACTACTTTCAAAGACATGTTAAACGGATAAGTCTCGGACATGATCAGCGAACCCTCGGCGTAGCTGTTAGCGCCGGACTCATGTCCCCATCCCAGTGCCTGGACGGCGTCGAGTCCGCCGCCGGGACCCTTGGTGCCCTGCGCCTGAATCTTTTTCGGCGCGCCGATAAGATAAGCGATGTAGTCCTGGTCATGAACATGCAAATCCATAACGCCGCCGCCGCTCCTCTTGGGGTCCCACAGCCACTTTTCCCAGGCCCAGTTGGCCGGAGGGCTGAGTCTACTGGCGCTCACCCACAGCACCTTGCCGTATTTGCCCGAATCGACGATCTCTTTGACGACCTGATACTCGGGCCAGAACCGAATGACCTGGGCGATCATAAATGTGACGCCCGCCTTGTTGACGGCCTCGATCATCTTGTCGCACTCATCCACTGTCAGAGCCATCGGCTTCTCGCAGAGAATATGTTTGCCGGCTTTGGCTGCAGCAATAACATGCCCGGCATGCTGATATGTCGGCGTGCAGATATCGACCATATCGATATCCGCCGATGCCAGCATATCTTCGATGCTCGCGTAAACTTCGCAGCCGAACTTTTCTTTTGCTTCATCTCTCTTTGCCGGATCGACATCGGCTACCGCTGCTATCTTGCTCTCGCCTGCAGCTACATGGCACTGGGTGTGCATATGGCCCATAAAGCCAAAACCCACCAGACCTACTTTAATCATTATTCCGCTCCTTGCCATTTAGAGGTTTGAGGTTAGAGACTCGCTCCTAATGCCTCGCTCATTTTTACCACTTTGGCGGGCTGTCTGTCAACCTGGTTTGATGATTTTAGAGTATTCACTTCTTTGGGAGAAACTAATTGTTTCAGCATGGGGGATGGGAGTTAGGGATTAGGGAAAGTGGTTGGTTGTCCACTCAACCATCTCTATCCCCTATCCCCCAACCCCTGACCCCCAATTTCCGGATAACTGAACTCTCTCGATAGTTTGAGGGTTTGATGGTTTTGGTCAACCAAGTAGAGGAAGCAATCTCTCTTCAAGATCGCGTATCTGCAGCAGGACATCGCAGTATGGCCTCAGATTCTCCTTGTCGCTGAACATGTCGCCCGCTGTAAAGTCCTGCGGGATAATCTGCCCCAGCTTCGCGCAAAGCGCTGCAATCTCTTCGTAGCGACCGGCCAGATCGTACCTGTCGTTGTCGCGGAAGAACTTTACGGCATACTGCCGGTCGAGGTACTGTTTGTAGTTGCACATCACATTGAGATACACCCAGCCGTTGTCATCCCATGTATACGTAAGTAGCGCATCAGCAAAGGCTTTATGTGCAGCGAGGCCATTGTGCTGGCCCGGCACGAGGCTCTCTTCCTGAATAAGGCGCGAGATCAGCTTAAGAGTTTCCGCCAATATGGTTTGTTTGTCAGACTTCTCACATTTGCCATCAATGATGAGTATTTGCCCTTTACCGTCCGCGAAGAAGCCATTGTGCCAATCCGTCTTTCTGAAATAGCCGGTCTCGTCCGGCGCATCCGGGTGATCGTCCTTAATATCCATAAATGTGCTCCACCCCAGCAGCACTCGGCCATCATCGTCATAGCCGGAGATCAAACAAGTATCAGAACAATTAATCACACCTTCAATTGAGATAACGGGAACGCCCTTGTCTATGCTGTCCATAATCAGCTTGCTGTCGGTCTCATAATCACTCCGAGTGTGCTGCGAAACGTTGTATCCCAGCATTTTGAAGGTATGCTCAGGGATAACCGGCGTATTGATAACGTGATAATTGCCATGGTTCCATCCCTCTACTGAAAACGAGGTGCGGAATGCGCTTCCAGAAACAGCACAGACGTAATCATAGTCCAAGTTCTCTCCGAGGCCACCCAGCGCAGAGATGACGCTGTTTACATACTCACTCTGCCTTGTGACATCACTCCAGTCGACTTTTCGCAGGCCCGGTATTACGTTTCTCTTCATGGTGAATCCTCCTATATCTTCTCCAGCAGATCGGCGGCCTGCTTTTCCAGGTCTCTTATCTTGAGCACACGCTGCGCATACTGCTTGCGGAGTTCCTTGTCCTTTACACGCTCGCCTGTCTGTGCTTCCGCCTCAGGTAAGTATTTGTTCATCTCATGCCGGTAAACCGCGATTTGATCATATAGCTTCGCGCACTCCTCCAGCACATCGGCCTTGTCCTTAATAACAGTTTTAGCTTCACGCAAAAACGGCGCCACATAGAGCTTGTCCTGATACACGTTACAACCGAGGCACACCATCATCAAGTCCAAACAAAACCAATCATCGTTATCCTTGCATATCAACTCCGCATAATGGGTGTGGCCTGCTTGGCCTGCTCGAATAAGCTTCACCGCCCATCTGAGCGTCTCCCTGATGGTCTCTTCTTTGCTCAGAGTTGTCGTCGGCTCGCCAATAATCAGAATCCTTGCGGCAACCTGTTTTAAGTCGCCGTCATGCCATTTGCTCTTGCGGAAGTATCCCGTGCTGTCAGCCGGCTCGTCGTGGGCATACCCTGATCCATACATAAATGGATTCCAACCAAGCAGGACGGCACCATCGTCATCATAGCCTGAAATGATGCAGCATTCCGAGCAGCTTATCACACCTTGGAATGTCAAGACCGGGACACCTCTGTCAATGCTGTCCATAATCAGCTTTCTATCCGTCTCATAATCGCTTGGAGTATGCAGCGTGGCATTATACCCCAGCATTTTGAAAGTATGCTCAATAATCGACATGTCTTCAATGATATGATAGGCTCCCGGGTTAACCCCCTGCTTTGGAGAGCAGGCACGGAAAGCGCAGCCCGATATGCATGCCAACTCGTCATAAGTGTATTTCTTGCCGAAGTGCCCCATTGCCGATATCACACAATTTAGAAATTCGTTTTGCCTTTCCAAATCACTCCAGTCGACCTTGCGCAACCCAAGTATTACGTTTCGTTTCTGATGCACTGGTTTTTCCTCCGCTCCATAAGTTAGCTGGCAAGAAATGAACATTGCGACCATGCCAGTAATGAGCAAAATAGTTTTCATTCTTGGCTGCACTCCAAACTTGATGTTAGTTCAGGCGTTATCATTTCTTCTCTCGACGCGAAGTGGATCTAATTGAATCAAGCCGCAGTTTGTTTTCGTAAGGTTGAATAAAACACCTGTAATCTTCTTCCGGAATGCCTTCAGAGAATTGCTGCTTGACATCCTCATAGATTACCAGCCGCTGCCTAAACTTTTCACATATATACTCATCACATTGTGCACAATTATCAAGACCTTTCTCCAGCACACATGGCCGTATCGGACAATCATCATCGAGCCTCAGACCATCAGTCATGCATCCGGCACAACTGATATCAGCGGCAGGAATGCGAAAACCGAAATACTTAAACCAGCCGTCACTCAATTTCTGCCTGTTTTCCGGGTGTGCTTCTATGTTCGGTTTGTATGCCAGACATAGGTCACAGCGACTACCACAACGCGTTAAAATTTCGTGCATGATGTTTCCTCCTTATATGTGTGAATGCTGCTAATACTCAATATACCAATCGTAAGCCTACTTGTTTCTCAATAATTCTTGGCCAGTATAGCACAACATTAGAAAGACCTGCATTAACAATCACAAGCTCCGTTGATTCCGTTCATTTTTGCAATCGTTAGGAGGAACCTATCCAGCTTTAGTTGCTAAAACGAAGAGGTTATTTACGCTTTTGCCAGAGAGGATGGCTGTAGAGGATTATGCTGCTTGATTGCCCGTTTGAAACCGTTGGTTAGAAATTACAGACATCTTGCATAAACAATTTCAGTGCTGAACTAAACAACCTTGGTCACAACCATCGCAACGTCGTCTGTAATGCGGCCGTGGCCGAACTCGAGGAGGGCATCGTGCATTCCATCGACAATCTCTTGAGCGCTTAAGGGGGCAAAGTCAGCAAGCAGGTCCATTACTCGCTGCGTGCCGAAACGCATCCCTTCGACACCGGCTTCGGTCAGGCCATCAGTGTAGACCATCACAATGTCGCCCGGATCAAGATTGATCTCCTGCTGAGCATATTGAGTCCCTTTTTTTATCCCCAGCAGAATGCCTTCTGACATTAACACTCTGCACTCACCGGTCCGGGAGCTATAGTGAATCGCAGGCTCGCAGCCGGCGTTGGCATAGAGCAGTTTCATTGCCTTGAGATCGATAATGCCGTAGAAGAGGCTGATGAACATATCGGAGCGGGTATCTTCGCAGACCATATTGTTGGTCTTTACCAATACGTCCGCGGGATATGCGTATTCGTGGGCATATGCGCGCAGCACGTGCTTGCCCATGGTGGTATACTCTGCGGCTTCAACATCGCTGCCCGCTACATCTCCGAGAGCAATTCCAAGCATCTTTGGGCCGACATTGATGAAGTCGTAATAGTCACCGCCGACCTCCTGGGCAGGTAAAAACTTGTGGCCGATATCGAGTCCGGCGAACTTAGGCGCTTCGGCAGGCACCAATCGCTGCTGCAGAATTTCCGCTATCTTATACTTCTGCCTGTAAATTCGAGCATGGTGGATCGCAATGCCCGCAAGTTCACCAATGGATCGCACCATATCCTGCTGAGATTTTACAAATGTGCGCAGCTCTCTCGAAAAGCCGACAGCCACACCAACCAGTTTTCCATGATGTCGGAGTGGAATCGCAACTGCTGACTTGAGCTTCTCAGCCTGCGAAATCTCAGTGCACAGCAACGGTGACCTGGTGATATCGCGCATCATGACCCTGGCATTTGTCTTCTTTACTCTATTTGCAAATGGGGCCGCGATGTCATAATACACATATTTGCGCTTGTTCTTAAGACCAATGCCATGACCTAGTCTGAAACGACCGCTTGGCTCGTCTATAAGAAGCAGCGAACAAACATCGAGCTGAAAGACCCTGCAAATTACCTCAGAGACTCTGTGCATGACTTCGTCCAGGTTTAACGTGGAGGTCACAGTACGTGATATCTGCAGAAGACTGTCGAGCTGCTTTGTACGGCGATTGACACGAGCATAAAGACGGGCATTCTCTATAGCGACCGCCATCTGGTTTGCGACCGTGCCAAGCAGTTCCAGATCGCGCTCATCAAAGACTCTCTCAGGATTGACCGTATTGACATTGAGCACGCCTATGATCATACCCTTGGCCTTTAGCGGAACAGACGCAGCCGAGGTAATATAATCTCGGAAGGACGGCATATGAAAACGAAGATCATTGCGAGCGTCACTGACCAGAACGCTCTCACCATGTTCGGCCACCCATCCCGCGATACTCTCACCTACAGGTTGCTTTGTATTCTGGACCCACTTGCGGGCGATACCGCGCGAGGCGACAATCTCCAGCCTGCCGGTTTCCTCGCTCAGAAGCATCAGAGAACCCGCATCTGCGCGCACCGCCGCCATGGACTGCTCCAGGGCGATATCCAGCAGCTTGTCGAGGTCCAGAGTGGAGCTGACCGCATGACTTACCTGGTTGACCAGCGAAAGCTCCTGGATCTTGCGATTAGCAAGGCTGATCAGGTCACTCGGCTCCGCAGCCGACGTTACGGCGCTTGGACCCATGTTCTTCCATGCCGCAAGAGCAGCCTGGCTGGCCACCACATGGGCGAGTTCGATATCACCGGGAGCAAACGTCCTCGAACCTTCCGACAGGGCAACGAAAGCGCCCAAATTGGCCTCGCCTACCCTCATCGGCACGCTCAGAACCGCCGAGATGCCCAGTTTCTTCAGGTTGACCATAAGTTCGCGATTTTTACCGAATGAGTTCGGGTAGATCACTGGAGCGGACGAGTCGAGCGACTCATGAGCGACAGACTGTGCAGTAGCAAGTAAGCCTGGTTTATTACTCAAGCCATTATTGCCTCCCGCTACAAGCTCGCCATTTTCATCTTTTATGAAGACGACTGTCTTGGAGACACGCAGCAGTGTAGCGCCTGCCTCCGCAGCAGCAGGAAATGCGACACTGCCATCGGCGGCATCAAGGGTTTTGGACAGATTGGAAAGAGCAACTACAACCCCATATCGGTCTTCAGGCGAATTGCCGCCATCAGCCTTAGTGATGCCTTTTAGCATTTCTAGTCTCCCACGGGCGGGATAGAGCGGATCTTGAAGTGTATCCGGCGCAAGTATATCACCGGCCGGGCACACTGTCAACAACCAGTCAGAGTAATAATTAACAAATGCAATCCCTCCAAGCATACACAAGGAGGGAATGCCGAACGATCTCTCTATATATATTCTGCCATTTTCCTAGCATTTCTCTATAGGTGATTATACTACTTTGTAACATCCAATGGGCAATAATTCGTGCGCGCCGAAGCTGGTTCGACAGGCTCATAGGCATCCTGGCCGCCGAGGGCAAGATACCAGTAGGCGGTGCATGCATATAACGTTGGGCGATCATTCGGCCAGTACTTCTCGATATCGCCCTCGAAGCTCTTTTGGAACGGCACACAGTCGGCTATCTGCCAGCGGTTCAGGCTCGCCCACTTATTGTCGGGAGCCTGGCGGGTCTGGTTATGAAACGCATTCTGGAAATAGTCCGGTGAGCACCAGGCATAACCGAAATAATCCTCCGAACCGGTGCCGAATGTGGACGGAAACTTCTCGCCGTCAACAAAGAACTTCTCATCGCCTTCGCCCCACCAGCCGCCTTTGGGATTGCGCACATCCAGCATCACTCCAACAAAACGACCCTGGCCGTTTGTCTTGAGCATTGTCCAGTCTATTGCGCGTTCAGACTCTGTAGGAAGGAATGCGTCTCGGTGCCATTTGGCATGAAAACGCATCAGGTCATTGATATCACGAGAAAGGGGAGCGCTGACAATACTCAGTGTTACCGGGAATGCCTTGTCGCCACCATTTTGAAGCTCGATCTTCGCATCCTTGGCGAAAGGCATATACCACAGGCAATACATCTCCTTGTCGGTCACACCCATCGGCAGTGATTTATATTTCTGGATGCCGGGAGCCGCACCAAAGAAATCGCCAAGCGGGACCCATACGCTGGGCTGCTTCTCGCCGTCCCAACTGATCTTCAGCACCACCTCACGAAGCTGCTTCTCTGCATTCTCTCCCCAAGCCGGATCAATTGCCAGCCGGATTGAGGTGATCGCGCGAGGACCGGTCAGTTTGGTTACGATATTCTTTGATCCGGGAGCCAGGGTGAGAAATTTTGTCTCGGCGGTTTCACCTTTTCGGACACCTGCCGGGTCGCGGCCGAGTCTGTATCTGAGGAACCTGTCGGTCTGCTTGAGAGCAGCCAGATCTTCCTGCGACACGTTTTTTTTGAAGGTAGGAACAATTGTGTCCTTTGGAAAGGTTGTATAGGTGAACTGAAAATAGGCTCCCCAGTCTTTATCGGCCACAATCTTGCAGGATTTCTGGTAAGGAATGGGGACATACCAGTTTCTTCCCTGAGAGACGGTGTTAACAAGTGAGGAAAGATTAAACTCATCGACACTGTTGTCAAAGTAACTGTGAAACGGCATATCAAGCACAGGCTCAGGTGCGTCATCGAGATATATCTTCAAATGCCCTCTGCCGGCCAACGCGCTCCACATACGCCATATACAGCCTGGACCATTCATCTCGGCAAATACTGCCTCATCGCCCTCCATGCGTATGACACCGCCGCCGTCACCGTTTGCATCCCAAGCTACATATTTGCCGGTTGCTTCGTCATATCTGCTTGCGCGGTCATAGCTCGAAGCCTGTCGGCATTTCTCGCCAACAACCGGCAATGCCGCGAGCCCCTCAAGGTCGGTATATCTCTTGACGAGATCGACATAGGTCATCTGAGCCCCAAATGCCGGAACCGCGACTGCTAAGCACAATAAAATCATAAGCCAAACCTTCACATGATACCTCCTGTTCGAGTTGTCTATATTCTTCACAAGATAACTCACGCATACACTGTAAGGACGATGCGGTTGTTTGTCAAGTATCATGCAACCTTCGTGTCTATGCAACCTTCGGGGCATACGCCCGCGAAGCATAAGAAATTGGGCTGTGAATTTGATTAACTGAGAAGCAATCGAGCAATAAAGGTGATAACATATAAACGTAAGTCAAACATCGCATAGCGGTGAAATGCCTCAAGAGGCATAATCAAGTTTTGATGACATCTGTTGGAAGGTTTTAATGCCGAAAGAAACAATGACCGGACGCGAACGCTGGCTCGCCGTTCTAAACCGGGAAAAGCCTGACCGCATACCTATGGACTACTGGGCAACTCCCGAAGCGAACAGTAAACTCTGTGAACATGTGGACTGTGATATCGATACTGCCCTGAAACGATTACACGTCGATTTGCCGCTCTGCGTTGGAGGCAACTATGTAGGACCGAAACCAAGCGAAGGTCAGGATATATTCGGCGTGAAGACCGTAGAGATGGATTATGGAACAGGTTCTTACAATGAATCTATCACCTCGCCTCTTGCCGGTTTCAATTCAGTGGCGGAAATCGAAGCAAACTACACATGGCCGAGCCCGGACTGGTGGGACTATTCTCACCTGCCGGAAGCAATCAGAGGCAATGAAGACCGCGTAGTAAAAGGCGGAGGATCTGAGCCGTTTCTGGTCTACAAACGTCTGCGTGGAGATATGCAAGCATTCATGGATTTGATCGAGAACCCTGAGATTGTGCATTATTGCCTGAATAAGCTATTTGATCTCGCTTATCAGGACACTCTACGAATCTTTGAGACGATCCCGGGACAGGTAAATGTCACATATATCGCAGAAGATGTCGGCGGTCAGAATGCGCTTATGTACTCGCCTGAGCAGATCCGGGAATTTCTCCACCCGGGTATGAGGCGAATGATCGAGCTTACAAAACAAAACGGCTCGCACGTATTTCACCATACTGACGGGGCTGTGCGAGACATACTGCCCGACCTGATCGACATCGGCATTGAAGTCCTGAACCCCATACAGTGGCGCTGCCCCGGCATGGAGCGCGAAGGTCTCAAAAAGGACTTCGGCGACAAGCTGATCTTTCATGGAGGAGTAGACAATCAGTATACTCTGCCATTCGGCAGCACCCAGGAAGTGCGTCAGGAAGTGGAGGATAATATTCGTATCCTTGGGCATAACGGCGGCTATATCCTGGCTCCGTGCCACAATATTCAATCGGTAGGACCTGCCGAAAATGTTGTCGCGATGTATGAAGCCGGATATGAATATGGATGGTGCTAGACGCATGAATGAAAGGCGTAAAATTTTCGGAGTAAGCAAGACTGTTTTTACATTGGGAATTGTCAGTTTCCTCACTGACGTCTCCAGCGAGATGCTGATCCCGATAGTGCCGCAGTTCCTAAAGTTCATAATAGGAGCCTCTACGCTCAGCATAGGACTAATCGAGGGAATTGCTGAAAGCACAGCATCGATACTGCGTGTATGGGCAGGGTATCTTGCGGATAAGTCAGGCAGGCCAAAGCTGCTTACGGCGCTCGGTTATGGACTTTCCTCACTCACCAAACCGTTTTACCTGCTTGCTGCGTCATGGCCGGATGTGCTCGGGATCAGATTTGCGGACAGGTTCGGCAAGGGAATACGCAGTGCTCCGAGAGATGTGCTTATTGCAGATGCGACAGATGAATCGAACCGGGGAAGGGCTTTCGGACTGCACCGCGCAATGGATACGGCAGGAGCCGCATTAGGTCCACTGATCATACTGATCCTGGTTTGGCTGCTTCTCGGCAGAGCTGCTCCACAAGCGCTCGGCACACATGACAGAGGTCTCTACCACATCATATTCCTTGCAGCGACTGTCCCGGCTGTCCTCGGCTGGCTGGTACTGGTGATCTTTGTACCGGAAAAAACACGTAAAGATGGCGAGTCGTCAAAGCCCGAAATAAAACTCTCTTCGCTGGACAGAAGATTCAAGATATTCCTTGCTATTGTGATGTTGTTCGCTATCGGCAACTCAAGCGATGCGTTTCTGGTGCTGAGAGCAAGAAGCGCACCTGTCAGTATGGGCTTTCTAGATTTTCTCTGGGTATATGTCGCGTTCAATGCTATATCTGCATTGGTCTCGCTTAGAAGCGGGATCGCCTCTGACAGAATCGGCAGGCGGCCCGTGATAATAGTGGGATGGCTGGTCTTTTCCGTAGTCTATGCGGCTATGGCGCGTATAACCAGTCCCGCAGGCGTTTGGATATGGTTTACTATCTACGGAATATACTACGGTATGACCGAAGGCATCCTGAGAGCCTACGCAATTGACCTTGCACCCGCGCATCTTCGAGGAACCGCAGTCGGAGCGTATTACACTTTTACGGGTGTAGCGCTTTTACCGGCGAGCATAATTGCCGGTCTGCTATGGGACAAGGTCTCACCGAGCGCGCCGTTCTATTATGGCGCAGCAACATCACTTGCTGCGGCTTTGATGCTCGCGCTGTTTGTCAAACCCAGACCGGAAAACGGCGTGGCCATAATCGAGCCGGAATAACTCGGATTGCAGCAGCTATATGTGGCAGCAATTCAAGATTTAGCTTTTTGAAAACGTTAGGGCACTATCATTCCTCGACTTCGCTCGGAATGACAGTGCGCGATCACTTTGATCTCATCACGAATAATTATGACTAGTATACACTACCTCGGCAAATTTGCGCCTGTAACTGACCCAACTTCCCCTGCTGCTGTTGTATCCGCGAAGCCGCAATAACCGGGGGTGCCATAGCCCGGATTGTGAATGCAATTGCCGGACCAGGCAGCGTAGTTGTACTCATAGTCGTAACTGAAAGGCCCTTTAGGATACTTGAAGTACGCTGCATGCCCATCGCAAAACGCGAATGTCTTGCCACCATTATGCCAGTATGTGTGTGATGAATCTAAATCAGCGCCAACTGTCTGACTGAACCACTCACCACAAGAATCACCGGTTTCAAACACAACCCGAGAACCTTTTTCAAAGAGCAGCACTGTTGCGGAGGGCTTGGGTGCCTGCTCCACAATTTGACCCGAGATGTTTTTTGGCATCGCATAGGAACGGACATATTCGTACCCTGGTCTTTTGTTGACAGGACATGTTAGCACTTTCTTGTTCTTCAAGTAATTCCAAACTGCTTTGTCCCACGTATATGACCCATTGTGCCACTTCGGGATTCTACCGCCGTAATCACCGGCATAAGCCTGTATTGCTTTGCCGACCTCACCTATGTTGCTCAAGCATGAAGCTTGGTTTGCAACCTGCTTGGCGTTTGTAAACACTGGAAAGAGAATCGCCGCAAGAATAGCAATAATTGCTATTACAACAAGCAATTCTATCAATGTAAATCCCATACGTGGGCCGTTTGGCACTGTCATCGTTACACCCTCTCATTCCTCTATACATATGATGCTGGAATAACTTACTAATTGCAACCTAAATACAACCAAAAACCACCGAAAAACTGCCAACCATAGACAAGAGTGTTGGTGTTGCAATAGCCATCATATCGCACATACACGCTCATTATTACCTATTTCAGACTGTTTGTCAATGACTCAAAAGCTTTTAATTTCTTCAACATTGAAATATTCATATCCGAACAGTTCTGCAACCTCAGCCAATATGACCTTACCATATGCAATATTCAAGCCTCCCATTAGCTGTTTGCTCTCTTGAACGGCCTGTCGCCAACCCTTGTTTGCAAGCTCAATAATATATCGACCGGTGCTGTTTGTGAGCGCATAAGTCGATGTGCCGGCCACTGCGCCGGGCATATTTGCCACACAGTAGTGCACGACACCCTCCTCGACGAAAATCGGGTTTGCATGCGTCGTCGGGCGGCTGGACTCGAATATTCCGCCCTGATCGACAGCTATATCGACCAGCACCGACCTCGGCTTCATCAGCCGCAGCATATCTCGGGTAACAAGCACAGGCGTACGCGCGCCATGACGCAGCACAGCTCCGATTGCCAAATCCGACTCGCGCAGGACCATCCGAATGTTATAACTGTCCGACATGATCGTGCGGACGTTGGCAGGCATCACATCATCCAAATACCTAAGCCTGTCCAGATTGATATCCAGCACCACAACATTCGCGCCCAATCCTGCAGCCATCTTAGCCGCATTGGAACCGGCCACACCCCCGCCGATAATCGCCACATTAGCTGGAGCTACACCCGGCACACCGCCGAGCAGGATTCCCCTGCCCTCCATCGGTCTTTCGAGATACTTTGCGCCTTCATGGACGGCCATTCGCCCCGCGACCTCGCTCATCGGTGTAAGAATCGGAAGAGAACCATCAGCCTCCTCGATTGTCTCATATGCAATGCAAACAGCGCCGCTATCGACCATGGCGCGCGTCAGCTCTTCGTTTGCGGCAAAGTGAAAAAATGTAAAAATGACCTGGCCGTCACGTATAAGCGTATATTCGCTAGACACCGGCTCTTTGACCTTAACGATCATATCAGCCGCTTTGAAGACATCTTCAGCTCGCACGGCTATATCCGCTCCGGCCTCTATGTAAGCGTCATCGCCTATTCCACTGCCTCTACCCGCGCCGGTCTCGACCACGACATTATGGCCTGCTTTTACCAGCGACTCGACTATCGCAGAGACTATAGCTACTCTATACTCGCCTTCTTTTGTCTCTTTCGGCACACCGACTATCATTACAAACTCCTTAGCTGTCACGTTACGACGCATGACGTTATACCCACAATGCCTGCAGCTATCATTATCTACACACATGCAAACTGATTAGGGCGTATTGCAAAAATTGTGAAATATCATAGAAATCGCCCCTTGTTACTGGGTAACCTATTTTTGTAGGACGACTGGAGCGGTTTCACAGTCGTCCCGTGGAGGTGGAAAATGGCTGGGGCAAAGACGAGCCTTACGGCTGTTACTATAATAGTCATCCTCGGGCTAGCTGCCTGTGGGACAACCTGGGGAGCGCGCACAGACTTTGAACTCGACTCCCTTCGCGGACTGGGCGGCGTGTATGTGATCGTCCAGACTTTAAGCCCCGAAATTACGAAAGATGGGCTTACAGTAGACATGCTCAAAACGGCAGTTATAAAGAGACTGAACACGGCGGGTATAAAGATGCTTCCAAAGAGTGACTCACTTTCTTCCAAAGATGGGATTCTGCTGATCGCGCTGAGTTCTATCAAGAGCAAAACGGGAGTGCATGCCTGCAGCATTGACGCTGAATTGATTCAGGTTACAACTCTTGCCCGAAACCCGGACAAGCCCTGTCCGGCGACTACATGGGCAAGTGGGATTGTGGCAGTTGTCAGCCCGGAGAATGTCGGGCATCTCAGTGATACAGTAGGTGAGGTAATTGACGAGTTCGTACACGACTACCAATCGGCAAACAATACATCGGGCGCCGGGCCTGCAATATCAGGTGACAAGGTCTTGTAAGACAGTGAACCCAACCCCTCTCGCATCCGGGAGGGGTTGGAATAAATTTACTTGTGCCGATAAAATCAATGCTGATATTCAACCACCGACGATTACCGGCGCATTGATACGCTGGTTGTCTTTAAGTATCTGAAGCTCGCCGTTCATCAATAGAAGATCTAGTGTATCCAATGATTTTATCAAAGTCGGCGGTATGATATTTCTCTTGAGTATGACATATCTCATTACCGGCGAATAGTTGTAGTTTGTATTTGATGCACCTATATTGTTCGGACAGTCCTTCACAAGCGGCAACTGAAATGGCGGTTTAGGTCCTCGCATCACAAAGAAATCAGTCGTATCGGAATCAGGAATGTTTAGCAGACCTGACGCCAAATTTGCACCCAAAAACGAGGCCAATTCCTGGTCACCCACATCCGTGATTTGCACTAGAAAAGTGTTCACTCGCTTGGTCAGGGGGTCCTGGCGATAGATCAGCCATGCCGGCATAAAAACAGCCTTGATTTTCGGATCTATATTTCCAGCCTGCGGAATTTTGTAGTTTGAGCCGTCACTGACAAATGGATCGGTCAGCGGACCAAGCACCAGGATTGGACAGTCCATAACTACTTGAGTCGGCACAATATCGGCTTCTGCCGAGTCGGGTAAACCTTGTGGATTGGACAAAGATGCAGGCTCTGCATTGCATATCGGTCGCGGTGTCACGTGATCTTTCCACGTAATTTCAAACACCTGCCAAAGCGCCGAATAAGCTGGCTGCCTTGGAGTCGTACTAAATATTGGCGGGTTTTGGGAGTTGGTCACCATATACAATGGCTGGGCAGCAATATCACCGCCAGAAATCTTAGGCACAAGTGCGCTGGAGAGTTTTGGTGCCAAAATCGACTGTCCTCCCAAGGCGCGAGTTTCTGCAAACCTGATGTTGTTTGTAGCCACACAATAATACCAAGCCTGAGTGCAGTTATACCACCCCATGCGTACTATAACCCCGCTGAATCCATATGGCGTCGGAAATGCTGAAAACTCCCCAATGCCGTCAGTAGCATGGACGCATACAGATGCTATGAGCAGAATCAGCACTAATGCAGACATAATTTTCAGTCTCATAATATCTCCTTTTTCCTCTCAGAAATCATGGCGAGAAACGAGCTTGTACATTCACTACGACCTGGCCCATTCACCTTACCCGATGTTGCATGCGAGATAAACGGAGAGTGGTTCTCAGATCAGTCTGAAATAGGCAAAATTTCTATTATACAGATAAACAGGTTATAATAAATACACATGGTTAGATCTTTGATGGAAGCAGCCGGCAGAGGTAGCTAGAGTTATGCGTATTACAGCAGAATATGTCACCAGCGTGGCTCGCCTGGATCAGTTGCCCAATGAAAGCCTGCCCGAGATCGCGCTGACAGGGCGATCCAACGTAGGCAAGTCTTCGTTGATCAATACCCTTGTCGGCAAACAGGGGCTGGCTCGAACGTCCAGCACGCCCGGACACACTCAGACCCTGAACTACTATCGAATCACTCCAGATGAAAAGACAGGCATGCCTTTTTTTCTCGTCGATATGCCGGGGTATGGTTTCGCACAGGTCAGCAAAGGCAGCCGCGCCCAATGGCTGGATATCATCGGGAATTACTTCGATACACGGCAGGCACTGCGGGGTGTTATGCAGATAATCGATTTACGGCATATGCCTCAGCCGCTGGATCTAAATATGGCGCAGTGGCTGCGCGATAACGGGCACAATTTTGTGGTGGTCGGAACCAAGGCGGACAAAGTGGCAAAAACGAAAGTCTCAAGTCTACTGACACAGTCGGCAAAGAGCCTGAATATCGATAGCCAGGATGCAATGGCATTCTCCGCGCAGACGGGGCTTGGCCGAGACCAGCTTTGGCGCCGGCTTCTGGACATGACCCAGAAATAGTATATGCCTCGGCATACATATATCCCGAGGCTTATGATCTTCTAAAACTCAGGCGGAAGTTCCTTGATCTCGGCATATGAGAACACAGGGCCGTCGAGGCAGACAAATTTGCTGCCTATATTGCACCTACCGCACTTGCCGATACCGCACTTCATCTTCATCTCCAGCGTGGTATAAATCTGCTCGTAAGTAAACCCGAGATTTGCAAGCTCCACCAGAGCGAACTTTATCATAATGGGAGGACCGCAAGTTATAGCGATTGTATTCTCAGGCTTGGGAGCAAGTTCCTTGAGATAGCCTGGAACATGGCCGACATGGTCTTTCCAATCATCATCGCCCTGATCGACCGTGAGATAGAGCTTGCCCTTGGTGTTCCACTCGTCATACTCGTATTTGAAGCACAAGTCGCCGGGAGTGCGCGCGCCGTATAGTGTCGTGATATCCGCATAGTCGGTGCGGTTGTCCAGGCAGAAATTGAGCAGTGAGCGCATGGGAGCCATGCCGATGCCGCCGCCTATAAAGAGCAGGTTCTTACCCTTCCACTCGTTATACGGGAACCAGTTACCCAGTGGGGCTCGGATTCCCACCACGTCGCCCTCGCTCAGCTCGTGCAGCGCGGATGTAACCGACCCAACCTTCTTTACCGAGAACTCGATATAGCCCTTGCGGGTGGCGCTGGAGGTCAGGCAGAATGTAGACTCCCCTACTCCAAACACCGAGACCTCCTGGAACTGACCCGGCTCATAATGGAAGTTATCTCGGAGTTCCGGGTCCTGGAAAACTACTCTGAAAGTCTTGGTGTCCCAGGTCTCCTCGATTATCTTCTCGATTACGGCCAGCTTAGGCTCGTACGGGTTGCATGTGCACTTATGAGTGCTTGTTTTTTCAGTTGTTGTTTGTGTCATATTATTACTCACTATTGTGCTAGTTAGAATTGCTCCCAATTATAGAGCGAAACAAATACTCTATCGATTGCTTCATATCCATAATACTTTTTCGAAGCTCGCACAAACTCTCGTTTATACTTTCTTGTTCAGGCAATAAAACAGGTCGGTCGTGAGGAAGTTCCTGCCGCATCTTACAAAAAAACACAACGACATTATAATTAGTGAATTTATCTAGTAATGCACACGAATTTGAATCCAGATATATTCTGTTTTCGTTTATAAAGTCAGAATAACTATCTAAAGAATTTTCAAAAACCGTAAGCAACTCCTCGTTGTATATGTCACTAGACCACTTGTCAGTTGCCTTTTCAAGACACAACAAACGTTTATATAATTCGTCAATTATAAAAGCATGCTTCTCATGCAGCTTAGCATATTTGGTTTCGTGCTCAAAGGATTTTAGCCGAAGATCATTTTTAAGGCGTTCAATTTCTGCTTGATAAGTTGCATCCAAGTTACACTTGTATTTCTGTAAATCACGTGACAGGATATGTGAGAGAACCTGTCTTGCTATATACACGATTGCGGCAACAACAATAGCTGTGGAACCCAGAGTTTTGAAAATTCCATTCCAATCCATTATGTCACCCGTTATATCTCATTAACCGATCTGAAATCTACTTCGCGCAAAGCAGATTCCTCACTGCGTTCGGAATGACTGTGTGCGAACAAAAACTTCAGGATTAAAGCTTCAATCTGCTTTTACCGGCTCCTCAGCACGTTCTTTCGAGCATGTACGAGTCAGTACGTCGCGAATGTCCACATTAACAGGGCAAAGCTCCACGCATCGACCGCAGCCCGTGCAGCCGACTACGCCGAACTGCTCGTGCTGATACTTGAACTTATGCAAAAGTCTCTGGCGTGAGCGCGGAAGCTGATTGTTTCGCGGATTGTGGCCGGCACCCATCAAGGTAAAATCTTCAAACTGACAGGTATCGCGGCACCTATAGCGCTCTGTGCACAAGCCGTTGGTCTCGTCCTGAATATCGAAGCACGAACAACTCGGGCACATATAGCTGCACATTCCGCAGGCTAGGCACTTTTGAGAGATTTCAGCCCAGATCGGGTCTTCCCAGGCGAGATTGTCGTATAGTGCCTTACCGGCAAACGGCAGCTTATCGCACTTGGCGAAGAGGTCCCAGACCTGATTGCGCGCTATGGTATCGGCCTCATTCGACTCAGTGAAATATGCTCCCGCAATAATCTCTTCGCCTTTTGCACTGATGCCCTCGACATAGAATTTGTCGCCGAGATCATACATAAGCACATCGACGCTATCTTTCCACGTTTCGACATCGTCGACTGAGTTGCAGAACCAGCTCCAGCGCTTCTCGGCAGGCATTACAGCCACCAGCACTGTATTCTCACGGCGGGCGGCGTAATATGGGTCCTTGAACTTGTCGTCAAGAAAGACTCTATCCAGCACACGGATAGCCGCCGCATCCGGCAGCCACATGCCAAGCATAACCGTCGGTTTGCACTCGGGAACCGCAGGCTCGACTTGAGCGCCCTCGGCGCCTTTGCTGACTTTGAAGAGAGTCTCATAGCGCGGCAGGAGCCAGTCCTTGGGCGGCATCATGGATTTGCTGCCGTCTATTATGGGCTCATCGCCGGGTTTGATCTCCCGAAACTCTGCGGGGGCATCTTTGCGCTCAATCGGCGCCACGACAGTGTGCGACTGCATCAGCACGTCTATCCACTCTTTAATTTTATCTTTAGAGATGATCTTCTCGCTCATATATACCTTCTTATTTGAAACCTATCCCCCATGATGCGCCGGGTCAAAGTCTTCTTCTTTATACTGCCCCAGCACAGGAGATTCCTGATTCGGATCGCCTGCTTCATAACCGTATGTATCTTTGACGGCCTGAGCCATCTCACGTGCAAGCTCGGCTACGGGTATACCGACGGGACATATTCGCTCGCACTCACCGCAACCTATGCACCGGCCCGCAATATGCATCATTCTTGTGGCATGGAACATCCAGGCCTCTTCAGCAGTGGCTTTCTTGGCGGTCCACTTGGGCTCTACGCGGTCAGCAAAGCAGGTCTTGCAGTAACACGCCGGGCACACCTGCCGGCAGGCGTAGCACCTGATGCACTTCGAGAACTGCTCGCTCCAATACGCCTTGCGCTCCTCGGCAAGCTCCGGGATAAGGCTCTCGCGTATATCAGACGGCTGAACTGCTTCGCCCAGCTTGACATCAAATATAGCAGGCTCACGCTTGGTGCAGACCAGGCACATATCGCGCAGGCAGTCTGAGCAGGAAAGAGTATAGTCGCCGTTTGTCGTGCTGACCTTCAGACCGTCGCTTGTCCAGTCCAGACCGATGACGTCCTGTAAATGAAAGTCCTGGCTGTCGAGATTGAACGCATCCACGACTCCCGCACATCCCAGGCCGATTATATACAGGTTCTCACGCTTGATCTGCTTCTCCTGAATCAGACCTATCATGCTCCTGATATCGCAGGGCTTGGCGACTATTCCGACTTTTTTGTCATTCGCCAACTTGGGCAGGTAAACGGCCAGGTTATTCACGCACGCCGGGTTCCATACGAGCTTGTCGGCATCCTCGGGCTTTTCGATGAACACAGGCGTCGTCTTGAACGGCGCGCTGCCTGCTCCCCAACCTATGACAACACTTACATCGCCGCCTTCCAGCGCTTTTTTTGCTTCTTCTTGAATCTTGTTTTCTATATCAGACATATTCTCGCCTTTATGGTAATCTGCAATCGAAACGGGACGACTTCGGCCCCTTCGGAACCGAAGCAACAAACGTTTATCCAATCGTTCTTTGCGGTCGCGATCAGATATCGCGCCCGATCAAGGTTATTAACCGTCAACTGGGAACTATGGCGTAACGCCTTCAAACGGACCGAGTTTCTTGATCTTCTCGGTCATCTCAGTCACAAGCTCGGCAAACCGGTTGCCCTCAGAGGCAGATACCCACTCAAAATGGAACCTCTCCTCAGGGATTCCCAGGCTCTTCAAGAGGTCTTTGACGAGCGCGATCCTGCGGCGGGCATAATAATTGCCCTTGGCGTAATGGCAGTCGCCAGGATGGCATCCGAGCACTATCACGGCGTCGAAACCCTTCTGGAAGCCTTTCAGCACAAACATCGGATCGACCCGGCCAGAGCATGGCACGCGCACAATCCTGATAGTCTCAGGATAATGCAATCTCGCGCTGCCCGCAAGGTCTGCGCCCGCATAACTGCACCAATTGCACAGTATGCCGAGTATTGTCGGCTGCCATTCTTTCTTGGCGGCAGCTTCCTGGGTTGTATTTTCTATAACTGCTGTTTCTTGTGTCATATCAACTCTCTGTTCATTGTTGCCAGTTGTCGGTTGACGGTTCGATAATCACTAACAGGCAACCGCAAACTGTCAACCGTCAACTATTTCTTCACCACATATCCCGGTTTGAGCTCGCCTATACTACACAGCGATGTGTTTAGCTGGACAGGCTTACCGTCCGGCCCTGCGCCCTCGGCTCCTGAAGTGACGACCTCCATCTCCTTTACGACTCCCACGCCATCGGCGATCCAATATATCCCGCGCCTGTGGCCGGAGGTTATCGTAAAGGTCTTGCCCCACATATCGACAGTGCCGGAGACATCATCACTCGTATAAATCAGCTTCAGACAATCCTTGAATGTGCCGGCAGGAACTGTTACGCTCTCTTTACCGGCTCCCTTTGCCGATACAAATGTCTTAATGTCGCCGCTGCACATAACACCGACATCCCACGACTTGCCTGAATTGGCGGCGGCACTATTGAAATAAAAGAGCGGCGGATCATAGGTCTGCTTATCGGATTCGCTTTCACCGGTAGAATCCTCAACTATCGAGAGTATGTGCAGCCCATCAGGACCGCTGGTCATCTTCAGATCGGACTTCTCGGTCGAATTGCTGCCGCTCGTCGACTTTGTATCCAGTGTCTCGCGATAGTTGTAGACCACAGGAGATGTGCCCTCATCCTTTGAGATAACCTCATATACGGACGAGCCTGAACTTGTATCGTGCATTGTCGCGACTGCCTTGCCGCCGATTTGGATATTCGCGCTCAGAAGCTTCCATCTGCTGTACTCCCACTTATTGCCGGGCGTGCAGATAATCGGCTCAGGCGAGGCGAAAACAGGCACAGCCATCGCGAGCATTATCAGACCAATTAATATGTATCGGAACGATTTGTTAGACAACACCTTGCTCCTATTATGTATCAGTATCATTACTAATTTTTCTATTGAGCGGTTCCGAATCGTTATTGAGTTTATAATCCAGCAGTTTAACCGCCACCCACAACACAAACGCGCATATCAAGGACAATACTAAGCCCCATGCAAGCTTCTCGGAACTACCGGTTGGAGCCGTTTTCCATTCTTTGTATAGGAACTTGAAACCTCCGGCAGCCGCGCCAAGCCCCCACCAAATGCTGTGAAAGTGACTCAGCCAACCAAGGTTCTTATTCTCTTGTTTCTTATTCTTCTGCTCATCAATCGATTTCTGGACTCTTTTCGCCACGCGAACCGCGAACCAGATTGTCAGAACGCAGATAATGACCAGGAACGCAATGATAGTTATCATCATTCATCCGACTTGCAGTGAGCAGAAAACCTAGAAATTCCGCCAAGCAGCGCGATGAACACGGCTACCTTGAATGCCATATACCATGAGATCGACTTCACGATCAAACCCTGCTTCACCGCGCCGGGGAAGATATCCGGTATTACCCACGACCAGAGCAGTTTGATTACAAACAGCCCAAGGATAGAACCTACAACTACAGCGGACAAGACTGCTGCACCTATACCGACTTTCTTTGCGCTTGATGTCATAGCAGTTCCTCCATATGTCGCCTGCACCATTTAGCTATCGACAACACAGTGAGTCTAACAATTTTTGCGATAGGTTGGCCAACAGCATTGCTCCTGCTACCTGTATCCAGGTCACGCGCGGAAAATCATACCTAAGCATAATAAGTAGCACAAGCGCAATCACAACAACACTTGCAAATATCGTAGAAAGAAGTGATCCTAGGAATCTGTGGATATTGTTCGAAAACCGATTTATAATGACCTTTTCCAGTGCATAATCGGCTAAATTCCACACAGCAAACATAAATACGTATATCCACATTTCGTACCTCTGCAAGCCCAGATGGTCCGGTAGTTGACTGCCGGACCGATGTATCGGGGGTTTAAACCCCCAAGACCTCCGAACGGGATTCAAATCCCGTCCGATCATCATTGTCAGCTATCCTGCTCATTCTCCACAATCTGAACTATGGCTCCGACAGCTTCCAATCGTGACTTTACCAATTCCGCTTCCGCGTGCCAGACATTAGTTTTCAGAGTTGCCGGAACGTTATTACATAGTTCCCGGGCTTCCCGGGGAGCTATTATGTATACACGCTGCAGCTCACGAGCCGCCCGTCCAATATCCTCGCCGGCAGATTCCAAAACGAGATTGCATCTAGGCATCGCCAATGATTCAAATCGCTTTGGCTCAGGAACCATCTGCGAGCGAAGCTTCATTCTTTTATCAATCCAGCGCTGGCGCTGTATTCTCCAGCCTAATGCATCAAAAAACAGAATGTATACGATCCATAAATAGAACCAATGCTCAGTCTGCAAGGCGACAAAGACCACAATTGCATTAAACAGCAGCCAAGCAAATGGCAACCACCGATCAACCCAGTTGCCCCGGCTCCATTTTCTGTATGCGATCAGACATATGCACATGGTCTAGCCCCACATATAATCGCGCTTCACCCAGATGGTCCGGTAGTTGACTGCCGGACCGACGTATCGGGGGTTTAAACCCCCAAGACCTCCGAACGGGATTCAAATCCCGACCGATCATCATCCTGAAGCGGATTCCTCGACTCCGCATTCGCTCCGCTCGGAATGACTGGGTGCGAAATGCTAACCTGTTATTCTGGACTTTCCACTCTCAGCTCTCCACTCTCCACTCTCTGCCAATCAGCTACTTCCTCACTTTAGCCATATCAGCGAGAGCGTCTATCTCGGCAAGTATCTGATTGCCCTCGAACCCGCGCAAACGGGCAGAAAGAGACCGGCAGGCGGCTGAGCATGTTCCGCAGCCTTTGCAGACGCCCTCGTTGACGGACGCAACTGTCTTCATCACCTTGTTCTCACGAGTGGACTTGGCCCTGTCCATCACCTCGACCAGTTCTATTGCTCCGAATGGACAAACACCAACGCACAGTCCGCAGCCCGCACAGGTGTCTTCGTTGATATAGGCGATCATTGGCTCGCTCTTGATAGCTGGTTTGCTGAAGAGGCCCGTGACCTTACTCGCAGCGCCGCTCGCCTGGGCGACAGTATCGGGAATATCTTTCGGATACTGGCACGCTCCCGCAAGGTATATACCGTCGGTGAGAACCTCGACAGGTTTGAGCTTGGGGTGAGCCTCACTGAACCAGTTGTATTGATCAGTAGAGATTCCAAGCTTACGCGCGAGGTCCTTGGCGTCGACCTGCGGCTCCATAGCCGTCGCCAGCACTACCAGATCGGCTCTGACCTCAACAGGCTTACCAAGCAGTGTATCGACTCCCCGCACGACCATCTGATCGTCATCAGGATAAATCTTACTTACTCGGCCACGTATATAGTTTGCGCCGAAGTCCTCGATAGTCCGGCGGACGAACTCTTCATAGCCCTTGCCGTTCGCGCGGATGTCCATGTAAAAGACATACGTCTCGACGTCATGCAATTTGTCCTTCACCAGCAGTGCCTGCTTGGCGTTATACATGCAGCAGACCTTGGAGCAATAGGCATGGCCGTGCTCGTCGTCGCGGCTGCCCACGCACGATATGAACACGATAGACTTCGGAGTCTTGCCGTCGGACGGGCGCACTATATGGCCATCGGTGGGGCCGGACGCATTCATGATCCTTTCGAACTGGATCGACGAGATAACATCGGGATACTTTCCATAGCCATAATTGCCAAGCTTGGAATGGTCCCAGAGCTTGAAGCCGGTCGCCAAAACTATCGCGCCGAACTTCTCGGTGATGACCTGATCCTGCTGTTCGTAGTCGATAGCGCCTGCCGGGCACATTTTCTGACAGACGCCGCACTTGCCTGTCTGGAACATGCGGCAGTTCTCGCGGTCGATCACGGGCTTGTTCGGAACGGCCTGCGGGAATGGTCTATATATCGCGCGGCGCGTGCCCATGTTCTCATCAAACTCGCTCGGAATGCCCTTCATCGGGCACTTCTCCAGGCACAACCCGCAGCCGGTGCACTTAGTCTCGTCGATG